>JBDSAQ010000447.1:0-12504 GCA_039922095.1 Ginsengibacter sp.
GATATACAATTTTTGGAAGGCAACATCGCCGTAGCTAAATTTCCGCTTGCAACAACAGAAACTTATAAAGACAGAAGTGGCAAGCTGATATCCCAAACTGAATGGCATACTGTAGTGCTTTGGAGAGGCCTGGCAGAACTCGCCCAAAAATACTTACATAAAAGCAGCCTCATATATATTGAAGGAAGATTGAAAACAAGAAGCTGGGAAGATAAAGATCATAATAGAAAAATTGCAACAGAAGTGATAGGTGATAATTTAATTATGCTTGATAAACGGTCAGACGGATCCCAAACCACAACAGTCATTGAAGAGCCTTTGCAGCAAAATGATATTCCACCTTTAGAAGAAGGCGGCGACCGGTTGCCTTTTTAAGTATACATAAATACAGTAGCAAATGCCTGGTTTATCTAATTAAAAACAAAATCATTTGGACTACCACACGGCTCCAGGTCATAGAAATCTATTATTAACTTTTCTAAGCATAAACCCCGGAACTACAACTATACTCATTTTTACAATGGTTCTTCTTTTTGTTATTTCTTTCCTGGTATCCGGGTCTGAAGTGGCATTCTTTTCTCTTACATATAAAGATATCAATTTGCTTAAAACAAAGCGCCAGCCCGGTTATAAGCGTATTGTTACTTTGCTTGAAACGCCAAAAACCTTGCTGGCCTCAATGATAATTACTAATAGCCTGGTTAACCTGGGTATTATTTTAATATCAAATACATTAATGGAGAGCTGGATTGATAATCTGAATTTACATTATATAACCTCCTTTTTTATTAAGGTAATTTTAGTTACCACCATGCTTGTTATGTTTGCTGAAGTGCTGCCAAAAGTTTGGGCCACCCACCATAAAATCTGGTTTGCTTCAACAGCCTCATTGCTTATTGAGATATTCAACAGCATTTTCTTTTCTCTAAGTAAAAGATTGGTGACGCTTACTGATAAAATAGAAAATAAATTTCACCCCGACGGTGTCTCAGGTATGGATAATACCGAATTGGATTATGCCATAGACCTTTTGCCCGATCATGAAGCTACCTCTGAAGAAAAACAAATCTTAAAGGGCATCAGTAAGTTTGGCAGCACCACTGTTAAACAAACAATGCGTACCCGGTTAGACGTGAATGGTATTGAACATTCCATTTCATTTGATAAAGTATTACATATCGTGCAAGAAATGCATTATTCAAGATTGCCTGTTTTTAAAAATAACCTGGATGAGATAGCTGGCATTTTACATACTAAAGATCTGTTGGCTCACCTTAATGAACCTGCAGACTTTAACTGGCATCCTCTTATCCGCGGGGTGCTATATGTGCATGAACAAAAGCTGATAGAAGATCTGCTGCAGGATTTTAGAAATAAGCATATGCATTTTGCCATAGTTGTAGATGAGTTTGGCGGAACTTCCGGTATTGTTACTCTTGAAGATATTATGGAAGAAATAGTTGGCGATATACAGGATGAGTTTGACGATGAGTCAAGTGCAAATAAAAAAATAGATGAATACACATATATTTTTGAAGGTAAAACCATGATAAAAGATGTTTGTAAAGCGCTTGATCTGCCAGTTGAAACCTTCGATAAATTAAAAGGCGACAGTGATTCCCTTGCGGGGCTTTTACTGGAAATTGCCGGGGAATTTCCCCAGGTGAATGAGGAAGTGCTATGTGATAATTTTATTTTTGTACCTCTTGAAATTAATAAAAACCGGATTGAAAAAGTGAAAGTGAATATAAAACCGCAGCAGAGTTGAGAATAATAATATCAGCAATTAAACAGTTA
This sequence comes from Ginsengibacter sp., assembly GCA_039922095.1. Taxonomy (GTDB): domain Bacteria; phylum Bacteroidota; class Bacteroidia; order Chitinophagales; family Chitinophagaceae; genus Ginsengibacter. The sequence continues at coordinate 1,798 of JBDSAQ010000447.1, forward strand.
TTATTTGGCATTATGCTTACCTGCATTTTTATTAATTGCAATTCAACTTACACCTCAAAAAAGCGGGGATATTTCAAGATTGATTTTCCTGAAAAAAAATACGTAAAATTTTATCAGCCGGGCTTCCCCTATGCATTTGAATACCCGGTGTATGCCCGGATAGTTAAAGACAGCACTTATTTTGAGAACACTCCCGATAACCCATACTGGCTGAACATTGATTTCCCTTCTTTTAAAGGCAGGATATTTATGAGTTATAAAACTATAGGTGGTAAATCAACCTATAAAATAAAAACTCCTTCAGGTTATAAGGATTCTGCCGGCATTAACTCTTTTGAAAATATGGTTAATGATTCTTATAAGCTTTCTTATAAAAATGATATAAAGGCATATTCGATAAATGATAGTTTAATGCATACCAACAATAATCTCACGGGAATATTCTTTTCTCTTTCGGGGAATGTTGCAACTGCAAATCAATTTTTTCTCAGCGATTCAACAAAGCATTTTTTACGCGGGGCTCTATACTTTAATGCTACACCAAATGAAGATTCACTAAAGCCGGTTAATGATTTTTTACGACAGGATATGATGCATATCATTAATACTTTACAGTGGAGGCAGAAAGAAAGTTGACCGGTGGCCGTTGATCGTTGATCGTTTGTTTGAAGTCGTCCAACTGCCAACTGTCAACTGTCAACTGTCAACTGCCAACTGTCAACTGCCAACTGCCAACTGTCAACTGTCAACTGCAAACTGTCAACTATATTTGCAAATATGATTGCCATCAATAACGTTTTAATAAGTAACGAGGTAGCTGATGAACAATTTGTTTGTGACCTTAACAAATGTAAAGGCGGATGTTGTGTAGATGGTGATGCCGGCGCACCACTTGAGAATACAGAATTCAAAGAAGTCGATGAGGCATACGAGGCGGTACTCCCTTACCTTTCTAACGAATCTAAAATGGAAATTGAACGTCAGGGTAAGTATGTTTACGATAAAGAATTCGGTTGGGTTACACCTACTATTTATACAGGTATGTGCGTGTACGGTATTGTTGATAACCGGGGCATTGTAAAGTGTGGCTTTGAGCAAGCCTATAATGACGGAATAACAAAATGGAAGAAACCTATAAGCTGTCATCTCTATCCTATTCTTATAAAAAAAACCGGGGATGGTAAAACAGATCTTGTGAATTATGAGCCCCGTGAAAATCTTTGCAAACCTGCATGCAGCCTTGGTAAAAAACTAAAGGTACCCGTTTATGTATTTTTAAAAGAAGCTCTTATAAGAAAGTTTGGTAAAGATTTTTATGCTGCATTATGCGCAACAGTTGAACATCAGAAATCAGTTAATAGTCCTAAGAATCTGCAAACCAGATGAAAAAAAAACACCTGCTGTTCATAATTGCTTTACCAGGTTTATTTCTCACAATTAATGGCCTTTCTTCATGTTCAGTTAATAAGGCTAAAATAGATAACAGCCTTAAAAAATACTTTGATTCTGCAAACGCAGATGGTTGTTTTTCTTTGTTCAATAATGCAACAGGTGCGGTAACGGTATATAATATGAAGCTTGACACCCAGCGTTTTTTGCCGGCATCAACTTTTAAAATCGTTAACGCATTAATAGGAATTGAGACCGGAAAAATTATTGATGAGAAAATGATAATACCCTGGGATCGGGTGGAAAGATGGAATAAAGACTGGAACCAGGATTTAACTATGCAACAGGCTTTTAAATTTTCGGCTGTACCTTATTTTCAGGAAGTGGCACGAAGGATCGGGAAAGATACCATGCAGCATTGGATAGATACGCTGAAATATGGCAACATGAATATAGCCGGGCCTGTTGATTCTTTTTGGTTAAATAATACATTAAAAATTTCACCTGATGAGCAACTGGGGCTTGTAAAAAGACTATACTTTGATCAGTTGCCTTTTCAAAAAAGAGCCCAGGAGGTAGTAAGAGATTTAATGCTTATGGAAAATAACACACAATACAAATTCAGTTATAAAACAGGTACGGGGTATGATGAAATGCAAAATTTAATTGGCTGGCTTGTTGGCTGGATAGAAGAGAATAGGCATGTTTATTTTTTTGTAACACTTATAAAAAGCCCGGATAAAAATATTGATCTGAATGTGAGTATGAACATTACTACAGGGATACTAAGGCAGTTAGGATTTTTTAAAGGTGAAAAATAGCCCTGTAAATAAGTGTTAAAGCTCATTTTTTTATTTAGTCTTTATGTTAAGCACATCTTCTGGTAAGTAAATTGCTTCCCAAATCCAATGATACATTTTCAGTATATAGAAAATCTACTGGCATTAACGGCTATACCTGTTATGCTGCTAATATTTTTTTTATTATTAAGATGGAAGAAAAAAGCTATTCAAAAAATAGGCGATGAACGCCTTGTAAAACAATTGTTCAGTGGATTTTCTTCAAAACTATTTGCTTTTAAATTTCTCCTTATTGTAGCTGCATTTTTGCTCGGCGTACTTGCAATAGCAGGCCTGGTAAAGCCTGAAGGGTCACAAATTACTAATCGCAAGGGCATTGATGTAATGATTGCATTGGATGTAAGTAACAGCATGATGGCAGACGATATTAAACCCAACAGGCTGGAAAGAGCCAAACAAATAGTAACTAAAATAATAGATAGATTAAATGACAACAGAATTGGAATTGTAATTTTTGCAGGCAGAGCATATGTTCAAATGCCAATGACTGCAGATCATTCATCTGCCAAAATGTACCTGTCTGCAATATCTCCGGATGACATACCCACTCAAGGCACTGTAATAGGTGATGCGCTTAATGTATGTTATACGGCGTTTAACATAAAAGAAAAAAAATATCGTTCAATTATATTAATATCAGACGGTGAAGATCATGATGAGGATGCCATAAAAATATCGAAGCAATTAGCACAAGAGGGCGTAATGATAAATACAATAGGCATCGGCTCGCCCCAGGGAGGGCTTATACCGGATAAGGAAACAAATGATTATAAAAAAGATGAAAGTGGCAATCCTGTTATATCCAGGCTTAATGAGGATGTATTAAAAGCTATAGCACAAAATGCAAATGGGATATACCAGCTTTTTACTTCAACAGATGAAGTTGCTGATAACGTACAAAAAAAGTTATCCGGGTTGGGGCAAACAAACCTGACCGATAAAACCTTTGTGAATTATAAATATTATTTCTGGTATTTTTTATCCGCAGCCTTATTATTATTGTTGATAGAATTTTTTATTCCGGAGAAAAAAAATATTTCACGCCAGGCAATAATGAGGTCATCTGCAATGCTTATTGCTTTATTATTACAAGGTAATGTTTCATTTGCCCAGCAAGTAAATAAAGAAATAATAAAGGGCAACCAGGCTTATAACAGGAACCAGTTTGACTCTGCGTCAGTATTATACCAAAGAGCTTTACAAATGGCGCCGGGCAACAATATAGCTTCATATAATTTGGGCAATGCCTTATACAAAACCAATAAGCCTGAAGATGCAGTTAAATTATATGATAATGTAATAAGGTCTTCAAGTGAAAGAGAATACAAACAAAAAGGGTATTATAATAAAGGGGTTGCCTTTCAAAAACAAAATAAGTTACCTGAATGTATTGATGCATATAAGCATGCTTTAAAACTTGACCCCACAGATGAAGAAGCAAGGCAAAATTTACAGCGGGCTTTAGCACAACTGAAGCAGCAGGAAAAAAAACCTGAAGAGCAAAAGAACAACAGGCAAAATAAAAATGATGAGCAAAAAAAAGATCAGCAGCCTAAACCGCAGCCTTCAAAAATTACAAAAAGCGATGCAGAAGAAAAGCTTAAATCATTATTAGAGCATGAAAAAAATCTCCAGGAAAAATTACGTAAAGTAAAAACCGCCGCTCCTGATCAACCTAAAAAAGACTGGTAATTTCAGATAATTGAGGTTCCCTGCAAACAGCAAAATGCTAATTATTTTGTTGCTGCCACTGAGGTAAAAAGTTATCTATGCCATATAGCAAATCGTTATTGTCAAATGGTTTGTTTATAAACCCGTTTGCACCACATTCTTTAACGGTGTTCTTGAGCTGGGTACTTGCAGAAATTAAAATTATAGGTATGCGGCTGGTCTTTCTCGTTTCTCTTAATCTTTTACAAATATCTTTTCCATTTGTGCCGGAGAGGTAAATATCCAAAAATATTAAATCAGGTTTAAATGTTTCAGCCCGCATAATAGCCTCATCGCCATTCAAAGTTCCTTCAACTTCAAAGCCCTGATCTTTTAATAATATGGTGATAACACTGAGAATATCCATATCATCGTCTATAACTAAAATTTTATGTTTAGTTTTCATTTATCAAAAATTTCGTGAAAGTGTATTACTCAAAAATGTCAGTTAATAATGAACTAACGTATTATAAACTTACTTTATTATATCATAAAAAATACTTGTAATGGTATCAATATCACAACTTTGAGGGTTTCTACTCAAATCTGCGTATTTTCCGAATCTTCATATATCGTTATCTATTTTTTTTTAAAGGCAGGCTAAAACAAAAGGTGGAACCCTTTCCCAGTATGCTTTTTACTGTCACTTTCCCTTTATGTCGTTTTATAATTTCTGATGAAACAAAAAGCCCGAGCCCCATTCCGGGAAAGGTATCTTCTTTAATTCCGCTTACACGATAAAACCGGTCAAAAACCTTATTTAATTTTTCGGCAGGTATGCCAATACCGAAATCCTCTACGCATAGAGCTATAGTATTTTTGGCTCTCACAGTGGTTAGAATAATCTCCCCATAATTGGGAGAATATTTAGTAGCGTTTGAAATAAAATTAGTAATCACCTGCCCTATTCTATCTCTATCTCCATAAATTTTTGTACTTAAGGCAAGTTTAGTAATTATAGTATGCCTTTGAGATATCTGTTGCATTTCTTCAACCCTTTCCAGTACCAGTTCATTAAAATCGAAAAATGCTTCATAGTATTGAAGTTTTCCACCCTCAATTTTTGTGGCATCTAAAAGATCAGAAATTAGCTTGGAAAGTTTATTGATCTGACTGTCCATTCTTGAGAGTAAATCTACTGCCCTCGTATTTCCTTCCTGCGAAAACCGGGCTTGCAAAATTTGTGTATAGCCCTTTATGCTTGTTACAGGCGTTTTTAATTCGTGTGATACAATACTGATAAACTCATCTTTTTGTTTTGACAATTCTTCAATGTGTTTTCTTTTATTTACCAGGCTTGTTATATCAGTAGCATATAAAATTATACCTTCTACTTTTCCATTGGAGTCACTATAAGGCTGAAATACAAAATTCAATACCGGATCATCCTTTTTTTTTGCCTTTCCTGATCTAAATTTCATAGGCATTTCTTTTCCCAGGTAAGGATTACCAGTTTTGTAAACCGTATCAAGAATTTCGAAAATTCCCTGTTTTTTAAATTCCGGAACTGCTTTGCGTATGGGATATCCTATTAGTTGTCTTTTTAACCCAACCATTTGCATATAAGGTTTATTGGCAAGCTCATAAATATGTTTAGGCCCTCTCAACACACAAATGAGTGCCGGCGCATTCATAAATAAATTGTACATTTTTTGCCGCTCAAACTCAACTAACTGGTCAGCTTTTTTATGCTCAGTAATATCATTGAAATATATTGATAACCCATCAGAAGAGGAAAAGGCCTGAATATTATACCATGCATTTTGATGAGGATAAAATTGTTCTAAAGCGCTAATCGGTTTTTCAGTTCTCATTGCTTTTCTGCAGTAACTATAAAAAGGTGAACCAACCCATTCCGGCAATATTTCCCAAATACTTTTTTCGTGAATACCTGTTATTTTTTTTCCTATTATAGATTCGGTTTTTTTATTGCAATAACTTAATTGCCATTTTTTATCAAGCGTCATTAATCCGCCGGGTAAATGTTCCAGTATTATCCTGCGTTCTTTTTCAACTTCTTTCTCTATTGATCTCTTTTCAGTAATATCTTCAATTGCCAAAAGGATCATTGGGTCATCTTTATCATGAATAACCACTTTACGGGCATTTAAAAGCATTATTTTATGGCCTATATCCTGAAAAAAGTGATCTACTTCAAAATCAGTTAATACATGTTCTTTAGGAAGAATCTCTTCTAATAATTTTTTTAATAATGGGATATTCCATTGCCCATTTCCAAGATCATAAATCTTTTTACCCTCAGTTTCTTTCGGAGATACTTTAAAGGTTTTGTAAAACGCTCTATTAGCAGTTCTTATCTGAAAGGCGGGGTACAGCATTAATAAGGGTGTGGGTATAGTGGTAACTATTGATTCAGCATAGGTGAGGGCTTTTTCAAGCTCCTTTATTTTCCTGTTTCTCTTTTCTATAGTTATCGCATTTTGCCCTATGCTTGCAAGCTTTTCAAAAGCTGATTTATCAGTTGATAGTATTGGTGGCTTCATAAAAAATTTGGATTTTTTGCAGAGTGTATTCGTTAATCTATAGTTTGGATAATGTATTGTAACACTTCAATAGATTTTTTTAAGATTTAGATTTTGTGAATTTTGCCACTTTCCGCAGCAGGCTATCCATTTCAAAAGGTTTAGCAATAAAATCATTTGCACAGGCGTTTAACGCTATTTCTTTTGAATCCTTACTGGCTGAAATCATAATAACAGGAATATGTTTTGTTGACGGTTGATTTCTTAACTCTTTACAAATTTCATGACCACTAATACCCGACATTAATATATCTAACAGGATTAAATCAGGGTGGATTTTATTTACATCTGTAACTGTGTGCCCGTTAGCTGAAGCATATACCTGGTAACCTGCTTCCTCAAGCATTAATGTAAGCACATCAATAATTGCAGGATCATCATCTGCCACCAAAATTTTTTTAATCCCTCTGGATTTCTTTTCCTTTTTTTCTCCCAATAGGGCATCATTACGCCGATGTGATATTTTAGATATCTGTGTTTTGGTTTCCATAAAATAATAGCATTTGGAGGTTTAGTCAATTTGATTTATTAATGCTAATACCAGGGAAATGTAAGATTTTTATAATTATTGCGGAAGCGGGCGGAAACAATAATTGATCATTTAAGCTAAATCTAAGTAATTGTACTACCCTTTTAAAGTAATTTCAACATAATGTTTCCACTAAAAGCGGAGTTTTCAAAATAAAATTACTTCTGTTTGTTTTGTAATACCTCGGGCAAATTACCCATGGTAGGAAGTGATGTTATTTTCCGAATAACAGTTAGTTTAATTATGCCTAATTGTAAACTGCCTTTAATACGAATGTTTCTTTTCTGAAGTAAGGGGCATGATTTACCTGCTCCTGGATAAATCTTCCGAAAGAAGGCACAATCCGTTTGGACATTTATCTTTAAGAAATCCCTCAAGATTAATAAGACAATTACTTTTATTATCCTCCCATTTTATATTGTACAAAAAATTTTATTATGCATAACTTTTTTTAATACAGAGATTATCAGCAAGCCGTTTAATAAATATTTTGCCGCTCATATAGTTATTATAAAACCTGATCTTTTATTTTCTTTTTCCTGTAACTAAATGTTTTCATTTGCGTAATTATAAAAACCAAAACATGTTATAAATGAAAAAATTACTAAAGGCCTTAATTTACTTTTTTATATTCTGCATATCCATTCATTCTGCAGGGGCACAAAATGCTCTTAGTGTTTCCGGAAGTGTAAAAGATAATAACGGAAAGGCATTAAGCCATACTACAGTTTCTTTATTAAAAGCAAAAGATAGCAGCCTGGTTAAAACTGAAGTTACTGATGATGATGGAAAATTTGAATTTAAATCTATAGTTCAGCAGGCCTACTTAATAATGTGTACCGCTGTAGGTTATACTAATAAATACAGCAGCGTATTTACTCCTGATAAAGACTTTGACATTAATGTGAAGATGGATGTTGCCAGTAAAAAGTTACAGGAAGTTACTGTTACTGCAACTAAACCAATGATTGAAATAAAGGCCGACAAAACAATTTTTAATGTAGAGGGCAGTATAAATGCACAAGGCAGCAATGCCCTGGAATTGTTACAAAAAAGCCCGGGAGTAAGAGTTGATAATAATGATAACATAAGCATGAAAGGCAAAAACGGTGTGAAGATTTATATTGATGGAAAAATGTCGCAACTGGACACAAAAGATCTTGCAGCTTATTTGAGAAGTATAAATAGTAATGATATTGAGGCCATTGAAATGATAAGTAACCCGAGCGCCAAGTATGATGCCAGTGGTAACGCAGGCATAATAAATATCCGGCTCAAAAAGAATAAAAAATTTGGAACCAACGGCTCAGTTAATGTTGGTCTTGTGCAGGGAGTTACACCTAAAGCGAATGGAAGCGTAAATCTTAACTACCGGGATAAGAAGATAAATCTTTTTGGGAATGCAGGAATAAACCGCGGCAACTATCATAATAGAATTGATATTTATCGTATACAAAATGATACGCTTTTTGATCAGATAAGTACTAATATCAGCAGGGATAAAAGTTATAGTTTAAAGGCAGGTACTGATTATTTTATTGATAACAAAAATACTATCGGCATAATGATCTCAGGGAATATTTCAGATAACGAATGGGGAAGTACCGGCCGCACACTTGTATCTTATAACCCTACAGGACAGTATGTAAAAACACTCGTAGCCACCAACGCAGTTCCGGGCCATCGCACAAATATGAATACCAATCTTAATTACCGTTATATTGATACTACAGGCAAAGAAATAAATTTTGATGGTGATTATGGATTATTCCGCGGTACGGGACGAAGCTTTCAGCCTAATTATTATACTGATGCCGCCGGCAATTCTTTGTATAGCACTATCAACCGCAATCATACACCTACTGATATTGATATTTATACTGCAAAAGTGGATGTAGAAATGAACAAATGGAAAGGAAAATTAGGATATGGAGCTAAAACCGCTTATGTAAAAACAAAGAATGCCTTTGAATTTTTTACTGACCAAAATGGGCAGACTATAAAAAATATAGCCCGCAGTAACCGGTTTCAATATATTGAAAATGTAAATGCAGCTTACGTAAATTATAACAGGCAGGTAAGCAAAAAAGTAAGTATCCAGGCTGGTTTGCGTACGGAGCAAACTAATAGCGCAGGAAAGTTAACCAGGGATGACGGAGTAGTTCAGGCTGATAATAATATTAAACGCCATTATTTAAATATCTTTCCAAGTGGTGCATTTACTTATAATGTTAATGAAAAAAATACCCTGAATTTTACTTACAGCCGTCGTATTGATCGTCCTTCTTACCAGGATTTAAATCCCTTTGAAAATAAGCTTGATGAGCTTACTTATGAAAAAGGGAATGCATTTTTAAAGCCGCAATATTCAGATAATATAGAAGCATCTCATACATGGAAAGGAATATTTACCACAACGCTGGGGTATAGCCATGTAAAAGATTACCAGGCACAATATCTTGACACAGTAAACAAGAATGCTTCATATATTCAGCAACGCAACCTGGCTACTCAACAAATATATTCCCTTAGTATAGGTTCGCAGTTGCCTATTGCAAAATGGTGGAATGGTTATGTAAATGTTTATGTAAATCATCAAAAATATAAAGGGCAGTTTATCAACCAAAATATAGATGTTAATGTTACAAGCTATGGGGCTTACATGCAAAGCGCTTTTACATTAGGTCATGATTATACAGCGGAGATTAGTGGATGGTTAAGTGGCCCGGGGCTGTATGGTACTATAAGAACAAGTGCCCAGGGAGCAGGTGATGTGGGTCTTCAAAAAATGTTTATGCAAAAGAAGGCAAGTTTGAAAGTTAGCTTTACTGATATATTTTATACAGCGCCCTGGACTGGTAAAATTGATTTCGGCGGCCTTAATGCAAAACTTTCCGGTAATTGGGAAAGCCAGACATTCCGTGTCAATTTTACTTATCGTTTTGGCAGCAACCAGATAAGCAGCTCGAGGCAAAGAAAAACCGGCCTTGAGTCAGAAGCCGGACGGATAAAAGGAGGGAAATAACATTCAGTTACTATCTGTTTAAAAGCAAATCAAGTGGAAAATTTTCCTTTGTAGGGCGCTAATAAAAATTGGTAACTATATAGCAAAGGGGCCAAGATAAAGCCATACATATTAGCGGTTCATATTATCTTAATAAAGTATACTTAGTAACTATACTATTGCCTATAGTAATTTCCACATACAGTTTAAAAAAAACTGTCATTTTTTTAATTATTATTGATTATGCATTCGTAGATTCATTGAGTTATTAGATGTTGTCCAGTTTTAAAGACTATTCCAATATCTTAAGGAGAATCTCATAGCTCCATATAATCTGATTGAGAAAAAAGTGTCTACTCTTAAGTAAACACTTTTTTATTTCAGTTCCCTTAATACTCTAATTTTAGATAAAATTTTTTCGACTTCTTTTTGTTCCTTTTTGAATACAGCCATCAATTTTTTTCTCTCCGAAGCATATTCATTATTTTTAAGATCCAGCAATGCAATAACTGCACTATTAAAGTTGGCGGCATAGTCTAAAAATAACTGATATAATTGTGCGGATAGCATAAGGAATTATTTTCCCTACTATGAGAAATCTAAATAAATATAAAAGAAAGACATTATCCTGCCAAGTAAATTTCATCCGTTACTTTTTCTTTTCTTCTTGCT
>JBDSAQ010000448.1:0-19380 GCA_039922095.1 Ginsengibacter sp.
TCATGTCTGTTGATATGGGAGAATTATCATCATACACTACTTTGTAAAAATGTATGTCAGGCGCCCCTACAATGCCACTTTTTTGCATGGCGGCTTTCAAAGAAGGATCTTTAGCAAAGGCCATTGCTTTGTCCATGTCGTCAGCTTTTGTAGCCACAATTACAGTGTTTGAATCTGGCTGCCTGCGGCTGATGGCATAACTATGTATTCCTGAAGCAAGACGCAGACTGTCATGTTCATCATAGGTTGTTTTAAACTTGTTATAATTAGCCACTTTGTGTACAACCACCATTAAGTTCATTGGCGGACTTAGCTCATTGCTAGTGGCCATTGTTGCGCCTCTATTTGAAGACATACTATCCATAGCGGATGTGCTGTCTGTGCTCATAGTATCAGTAGTAGTTGTTTTTTCTTCGCCGCCGCCGCAGGAAGAAAGCATAATGGCAATGGCTGCACACGTCATGGTGCAGGCTTGTTTCAACTGTTTCATGTGTAATTAGTTTTTTACTATTTATAAAAAAATGAACGCCGGTGAGTAGGCATAGTATAGCAAAAGTGAAGATATGTTTAATCCACGGAGTTTTAAAGTTTGCTTAACATCTCATTGGGGCTTTCACAGCATGAGCTATCATTAAAAAAATCTTTACGTGAAACCCCGATGCACACATACACTCTAAATTATCATAACCTTAATTTACAAATCTTTAAAGTGTTTTGGCTCAAAATGTCTGACAGTTTATTTTCAAAATGAGTATTGTGTTTTAATCAACAACTTATTTTAATACGTTTAAATGTTTACCTGTATTTACTCTTACAGTGCCGGGAGCTATTGCTTCAATAGATTTACAATTAGCATTTACATCTACTGTTACAATATGGCTTATAACTACACTGTTATTATCAGTAGGCACAATGTTATCGCTCCATGTGGCAGGGTCGCTCCAGTTGCCATCTTTAACACTGTAGAATTTCTTAAATCATAATTATCCCGGGATAGAGGGATATACTTCTCCACACAATCACCAGGGGAAAGTTCATTTTCAATATGCTCTTTGCCTATTTGATGTTTAAGCTCAAGTCTATAAAAAGTCCGCCTACAAACTCATTTGCATTATACATTTTACACGTAATTTGTGTAAACCTATTTAGGACAAGACAAAGTTGGTAAGGGTTTGTGGCACACGAACCCGGGCAGGGCGCTAATTCAAACGATAATTGATGAGAGTTATAAAACTTCCTTTCTATGCCAGGCTGGCATTTATACTGATAATATTAATTGCTGCAGGATACATTTGTATCATTGGGCAAAGGCTCATCGTTCCATTGTTGTTTTCTTTTTTATTTGCTATACTGCTGTTGCCCGTTGCCAACTATTTTGAAAATAAAGCCGGACTTTCAAGAAGTATTTCGTCAATAATAGCAGTAATATTATTGCTGGTTACCATTTCCCTGATTATGTATTTGCTGGGTTCACAAATTACAAATCTCAGCAGTGAGTGGCCATTGCTAAAGCAGCAGATTGCTGCACTTTTTCATAGCGTGCAAACATGGATGGCAAACACTTTTCATGTAAACCTGGAGCGGCAGACAGCATATATAAACAACACTACCTCAAACCTGCTTGAATCCAGCGGTGCCATACTGGAGAAAACTGTATTATCTGTGTCGTCAATACTTTTATTTTTAGTTTTCATATTGATCTATACTATACTCTTACTTTTTTACCGGCGTATACTAATGCGCTTTATTGTAGCCTTATGTACTGAAAAATATATAAGCATAATCTATGATATCCTGCAACATATAAAACATATCATACGCAAATACATTACCGGCCTTTTTTTAGAAATGGCAATCGTTGCAATAATTGCCTGCCTGATTTTTTGGATACTCGGTATAAAATATGTTTTTCTTCTTGGGCTGTTGGTGGGAATATTAAATGTAATTCCTTACATCGGCATATTTACTGCACTTGTGTTAAGCATACTGATAACCTTTGCCACTTCAGATGGTGAGCATGCTCTCTTTGTAACCATTGCTGTAATATCTATTCATTTAGTTGACAGTAATTTGCTGATGCCAAAAATTGTAGGTGCACAGGTAAAAATAAATCCGCTGATTGTTATAATGGGTGTCATTATTGGCGAAATGTTATTTGGAATATCAGGAATGTTTTTATCAATACCTTACTTAGCCATAGCCAAAGTAATATTCGACAGAGTAGACGGCTTGCAGCCCTGGGGTATACTTTTAGGCGAAGAAGAACATACACCCAAAAAGGTTAAAGAAATAATTCGCGACATTAAAAAGAAGGAATAGGATTTTTTTGATTGTTACAAATCACTCAAACAGCATTCAATAAATTGTTATTTATTAATTAGATTATAGTGAGTGAGCCAAGTATTAGAAGGCTTTTTCCGGCTTTAACCGTAATTGATGAACCACTTTGTGCAACTATTGCAACATCAAGAATACACTGGCCGTTTATAATAACACTATAGCCTGATGCTAATGTTGCAGGTGGTACTATGCCCCCACTCCAGTTAGCAGGGTTGCTCCAATTGCCACTCCCGGTAAAAGTAAAAGTAGTCACTGCTGCCGCGCCAACTGTAAGTTTACATAGTTCGTATCCACCGGTTATACCAGCACATTGACCTGAAAAATAAAGTTCTGTATTGTGCTGTGTAAATGTATAATCAGCGCCATAACTGTAAACAGAATTATTGGTATTTTGAACTTTTAATGGCCCTGTACCTGCAGTGCTGCCATCACTTTCCCAAACCAGGTAATCGTAATTGTTTGTAAAATATATTTTGTTATTCCAGATAGCTGCGAATTTTGAATATGGAAGAATATCCCTGACCAATTCAGTACCTACAGCGGTGCCATCACTTTTCCATAACTGTTGTAAGGTGCTGAATATAATATATAAGAGACCATTGTACACTGTAATTTGTGGCTGGCTGCCATCCGTACCGGGTATAACATCTTTTACTAACTGTGTACCTGCAGCTGTGCCATTTGTAACAAACAATTCACTGCCATGTGCGCTATCCCATCCATTAAAATAAAGTTTGCTATTGTATACAACTAAATTTTGTGGAGATCCGCTGTAAAGAATACCACCGTAATCTTTACCTAAATTTACTACCATGTGCGTACCCAAAGTACTGCCATCGGTTACCCATAGTTCACTGCCAGTGGTATAATCAAATCCGCTAAAATAAAGTTTGTTATTCAGCACTGCATAGTTACCGCCTGAAACTCCCGGCGTGAGGACGTTGGTTACCAGTGACGTTCCCCCTGCTGTACCATTGCTTTTCCATAAACCATAACCTGCACCCGTGCCATCGTCGCTTCTAAAATAGATATCATTGTTAAGGATAGCAAAATTTGTAAAACCATTAAATATGTCAATACCATTTTTCAACAATACAGTTCCTGCAGAAGTGCCATCAGATCCATAGAGTCTTTTAATTCCATCAGCCCCATAAGTCATAAAAAAGAGTTTATTATTAGCTACAGTAAAAGCCTCCGGATATGAACCTGCGCTTCCGGTGTAAACATCTTTAAAAAGTGAAGTGCCGGTAACGGTGCCATCGCTTACCCAAACTTCCTGCCCGTTAATACCATCATCGCATGAAAAATATAATTTGTTTTTGTAGGAAATAAGATTTCGAACACTATTTTTAACCGGAGTTGAGGGGCCAAGCATTTGTGTAGTGGCCTCGGTACCTTCTGTTACCCAAAGGGAATTAAAATTAGTATTGTCATTTGAGGTAAAAAATAATTTATTATTAGATGATGTAAGGTTAAAGGGATAACCATTACCACCGGGAATAGTATTGGTTTCTTTTACTTTAACAATATCCTGTGCATGAGATACAGCAATGCAATTAAAAAGTATAACACCAAAAAAAATCATTTTTTTCATACAGGCTTATTTGTAAAAAAAGGGGAGTGTAAAGTACAATAACTTCCTCTACGGAACAACTGTTTGAGGGCTCGGTTTGTTGTGCCCTTTCGATCTCACATACAAATGTTTCCCTGAAAAAAGGCTTTCTTTTCAGACCAGCAATTGCAGCCCTTATCAATGACAAAGCCTTAATTGAAATTCGTTCATTACTCTATCCCTGCCAAAACATTAAACAAACATTTATCTTTACTTTAATTCATCATTTTTATATGAAAAGTCTTTTCAATTTTATAATACAAATACCGGCAATCATTTTCTTTTTATCTCAAACTTCTTTTGCACAATCTGCTTCTTTTAAAGGTGGTTCAGGCAAGTACACGAAGCTTGTATGGGCTGATGAGTTTAATTACACAGGTATTCCCAACAGGTATAAATGGAATTATGAAAATGGATATATCCGTAATAAGGAATTGCAGTTTTATACCATTGCACGAAAAGAAAATGCATTTGTACATAATGGTTACTTAACTATAGCAACAAAAAACGATTCATTAAGAATAGCCAATAAAGTTTATCCTATAACTTCAGCAAGCTTAATAACAAAAAATAAAAAGGAATGGACTTATGGCCGCTTTGAAGTGAGAGCAAAGATACCTTCAAGCCTGGGAACATGGCCTGCTATATGGATGTTAGGCAGCAATATAGAAACTGCAGGCTGGCCTGCATGTGGTGAAATTGATATATTAGAACATGTAGGCTATATACCGGATACAGTTCATTTTAATGTGCATACCGAAAAGTATAATCATGTTAAAAAAACAAATAAAGGAGTAAAAATTTATTATCCATCGCCTTATAAAGATTTTCATGTGTATGCAATAGAATGGTTTAAAGACCATATTGATTGGTTTATGGACGATGCTAAAGTTTTTACTTACAAGAACGATGGTGAAGGAGCGTCAGCCTGGCCTTTCGACAAGCCACAATATCTTATCTTAAACCTGGCCTTTGGTGGCTCGTGGGGTGGCTCAAAAGGAATAGACATTTCCCTCTTGCCACAGGAGTTATTGATAGATTATGTAAGAGTTTACCAATAACTTTTTAAACTTCATGCTCATAGATGCTAATGTGTAAATAGTGTTATCAGCAGAATATTACTGGAAGGAAGCTGATGAACGATTTCATAGAATAATTAATAATATTGATGTACGTTTATTTTAAGCTATACACCCAAACCTCTTTCCGGATGAGTACTTTTAAAATCTTTGCTTGCCTCACCATACTATGTCTTTTATCAGGAGGTTGTAATAACGATACAACAATAAAAAAAGACACAATCAATTCTGCTGAAACACTTTTTTCTTTATTACCCGCCGATAGCACCAATGTTACTTTTAATAACACCTTAACGGAAAGTGTGTATTCAAATGTAATCATGTACCCTTATTTTTATAATGGAGGTGGTGTGGCAATTGGAGATGTAAATAATGATGGCCTCCAGGATTTGTATTTTACCGGCAATATGATTCCCAATAAATTGTACATAAACAAAGGCAATATGCACTTTGAGGATGTAACTATCCCGGCAGGTGTGGAAGGAAGAAATAACGCATGGAAAACCGGTGTAACAATGGCAGACGTAAATGGTGATAGCCTTATTGATATTTATGTTTGCTATTCAGGAAATATGCCGCCCGAAAGCAGGCAAAATCAACTGTTCATTAACCAGGGCGTAGATGGTTCGGGTATTCCTCACTTTAAAGATGCAGCCGCAGAATATGGTGTTGCAGACGATTCATATAGTACAAATGCTGTCTTCCTCGACTTTGACCGTGATAATGATTTAGATTTATTTTTACTCAACCATAATCCAGGCACCTTTAATTCATTGGATGATATTACCATTCAGCAAATATTGAAAAAACCGGAACCGTTAGTGAGTTCGAAATTATTCAGAAATGATAACGGGCATTTTACCGATATATCTACCAGGGCTGGTTTATATGGTTCCGCCTTCAGTTATGGTTTAGGCGTGGGGGTAGCCGATTTTAATGCTGATGGGTGGCCAGACATCTATGTATCGAACGATTACTCAGCCCCGGATTTTTTGTATATGAACAATGGCAATGGCACATTTACTGACAAATTGAAACCAGGTATTGGGCATACATCCATTTATTCTATGGGGAACGATGTAACAGACATCAACAACGACTGCATGCCCGATATATATGTATTGGATATGCTTCCTGAAGATAACCGCAGGCAGAAGCTTTTATTTGCACCAGATAATTATGAATATTTCAACATGATTACCAAGGCGGGTTTTAATTATCAGTACATGCGCAACATGCTGCAGATAAATAATGGTAATGGCACATTTAGCGAAGTGGGGCAACAGGCAGGTATTTCAAATACTGACTGGAGCTGGGCACCATTATTTGCCGATTATGATAATGACGGATGGAAAGATGTTTTTGTCAGCAATGGCTTCCTGAAGGATTTTACGAACCTTGATTTTATAAAATATAAAAGTTCTGCAATGCAAAATGCAGGCAGAAATACCAACAAGCAACAACTGTTGCTGGAAGTACTTAATAAGATGCCTTCTTCCCAGGTAAATAATTACATGTATAAAAATGATGGGGGCTATACTTTCACCAACATGGGTGCTGAATGGGGTTTCAATGTTCCATCAAATAGTAATGGTGCCGCTTATGCTGATCTCGATAGCGATGGTGATCTTGACCTCGTAACAAACAATATTGACCAGCCGGCATTTATTTATCAAAACAATGCTAATAAAAAGTCAGGTAATAATTACGTGCAGGTAAAGTTGCGGGGAGCAGACAAAAACACAGCTGGCCTGGGCGCTAAAGTGTTTGTATTTGCCAAAGGAAATAAACAATACCAGGAGCAGATGCCTTCTAAGGGATTTCAATCAAGTGTTTCTTTCATTCTGCATTTTGGCTTAGGAAAAAATATGATCATTGATTCATTAAAAGTTGTTTGGCTTAGCGGCAAACAACAATTAGTTACCAATGTGAATGCCAACCAGCTCATTACTTTAAATGAAAAAGACGCCCTCATAAAATATCAAAATAAAAACGCTGTTCCTGCAATATTTGAAGAAGTTAAATCTCCGGTTGACTTCAGCAGTAAAAGCAATACAGTTAACGATTTCAAACGGCAGCCATTACTCATCAATCCTATGTCTTTCCAAAACCCTTGTTTGGCGAAATTTGATGTGAATGGAGATGGATTGGAAGATATATATGCAGGTGGCGGAAGTGGCCAGGCAGGAAGGTTATACCTGCAACAAAAAAGTGGCAGTTTCATATCGAAACATACACCCGCATTTGAACAGGACAGCCAGTGTGAAGATGCAGATGCTTTATTTTTCGATGCTAATAATGACAGGAAACCTGACCTGTATATTTGCAGTGGAGGGTATGGCAGTTTAATGGCCGGCGATACTTTACTCCAAGACCGGCTTTACATAAACGATGGCAAGGGCAATTTTACCAAAGCTAAAAATGCTCTGCCTGTAATGAACTCTGCTACAAGCTGTGCAAAGGCAAGCGATGTTAATGGAGATGGTGCATTGGATTTGTTTGTAGGTGGCAAGGTAATACCCGGCCGTTATCCGGAAGCTCCGCAAAGTTATTTGCTTATTAATGATGGAAGCGGCCATTTCAAAGACAATGCTGCTACTATCGCACCTCAATTGCAACATATAGGTATGGTGACAGATGCTGCCTGGTATGATCTGGATGCAGATAATATACAGGAACTAATTATTGTTGGAGAATGGATGCCCGTTACAATTTTTAAAAACACTAACGGCAATTTAACGGAGGTTACCAATACTTATTTTGATAAAAAGTACAATGGCTGGTGGAATAAAATATTCATTGGGGATCTGAATCAGGATAACAAACCCGATTTAATAATTGGAAACGCAGGTTTAAATACGCAGTGTAAAGTAAGTGATGCCCAGCCTGCGGAATTGTATTACAAAGACTTTGATAATAATGGTTCTGTTGACCCTCTTCTTTCTTTTTACATGCAAGGTAAAAGTTATCCTTATTTAACCCGTGATGAATTATTGGACCAGGTGAGCATGCTTCGTGTTCGTTTCCCCGACTATGCAAGCTATGCTGGCGCTACCCTGGATAAAATATTTACCCCTGAAGAAATGAAAGATGCCGGGCACCTCACTGCCAACTATTTAAAAACAGCTTATTTTGAAATGGGACCAAAAGGCAAGTTTGTTGAAAAACAATTACCTGCAGAAGCGCAAAATTCACCTGTATTTGCCATTTGCAGTATTGATTACAACAACGACGGAAACAAAGACTTACTGCTTTGTGGAAATATAAACCAGGCACGTTTACGCTTTGGTAAATATGATGCTAACTACGGTGTGCTATTAAGTGGTGATGGAGAAGGGAAGTTTAGTTATGTTCCTCAAAATAAATCAGGGTTTAAATTAACGGGAGATGTAAGAAGTATTTTAAACGTCAATCATTTTTTACTTTTTGGTATTAATCAACAAAGTATAAAGGCATACAAAATAAAATGAAGAAAATTGCCTGGCTCATCTTACCTGCCTGTGTTTTTTTTGGATGTAACCAAACAAACCAAGTTACCAATATTCAAATTGACGAGAGTGACATTGGCATGGTGTTAACCAACATGACCGACATTATGATTAATGATGTTACCAATCCACCGCTGGCGGCCCGGTTTTTTGCTTACGCTTGTTTATCAGGATATGAAGTAGTGGCTCAAAATGATACCAGCCTGCCCCGCCTGTATGGAAGATTGAATAACTATCCTAAAATGGAAAAGCCTGAGGGCATTACAGGGTATGCTTACCAGCTAAGTGCAGTATTAGCCATGATAGAGACTGCAAAAAAAATGCAGCCTTCCGGTTTTCAATTAGAAAAATATGAACAGCAATATATAGATTCTGTAAAAAGAACAGGTGTTTCTCAGGATGTAATTGATAAATCCCTGCAATATGCAAAAGCAATCAGCAATAGTATATTAGAATATGCAAAAGCTGACCGGTATAACAGGATCAGCAACTACACACGGTACACGCCAACAGATACGCCGGGTTGCTGGTACCCTACCCCACCAGGATATTTTGCCCCGGTAGAACCTTTCTTCAATACCATCCGGCCTTTCACACTTGACACATCTAACCAGTTCAGACCTGCACCCCCCGCATCTTTTTCAACCAATAAAAAATCTGCATTTTATACAATGATGTATCAATGTTATCAGGAGAGGCTGCAGGCAAATAAGTCACATATTGAAATCGCTTCTTTTTGGGATTGTAATCCATTTGCATTGGATAACAAAGGCCATTTAATGGTAGCCAGCAAAAAAATATCTCCGGGGGCACACTGGATGGGTATAGCAGGCATAGCCTGTAAAGAAGCTAAAGTCCCGTTTGGAAAAGCAATGAAAATAAATACCATAGTCGCCATCGGATTAATGGATGGCTTTTTGGCCTGTTGGGATGAAAAATTCAGGAGTAATAGAATCAGGCCTGAATCAGCTATTCGAAAATACATTGATCCTGAGTGGCAGCCATTGTTACAAACACCACCGTTTCCTGAATACCTGAGTGGGCACTCAGTTATCTCATCTGCATCTGCCACTATTCTAACTCATTATTTTGGAGAAAATTTCAAGTATGCAGATAATGTAGAAGAAAGATTTGGCCTGCCTGTTCGCACATTCAATTCATTTCAGGAAGCTGCTATCGAAGCCGGAATTTCCCGTTTATATGGGGGTATACATTTTACAGATGCTATTGATAATGGCCGTAAACAAGGCTTGCAGGTAGGTGCCTGGGTTTTGAAGAAAGTAGAAGGGATTTGAAAAGAGTTATTGGCGGTAAAGCGGAAGGAAATAATTTAGATATAGCCTGCTTATACGAGCTCAACCACTATAGCAATGTGTTGAAAAAAAATCACCTTAGGCCGGCATAGAGAAAAGTTGAGAGTTAGTTTAGTTTTTGATGAATTTTTGTGTGTTACCAACCGGTTTATTTTCCTGATACAGCATTAAAAAATAAGTACCCTTATTCAATATGCTTACATCAATCCTGTAATTTATTAGTTTTTCTTTTTGCCGTACTCTGCCTAACACATCAATTATTTTATACTCAATATTATTTGCTGTTAAAGCAATATCAGATTTTATAAAAATGTCTTTACCTGCCGGATTGGGAAATATAGAAAATAAATTCTTCCCTGTATTATTTGCCTTAAGGTATCCATCTACTTTAATATTATCCAGGTACAAAAATGGCAATGCCCTTTCCACTTTGCCTGTATTAGGATTTATGACAGGGCCGTCATCAACAACAAACCTCACCTGCAATTTATTATTGCTGTGTGTATCAAGACTGATAAATATTCTTGCAGGTATAGTATCCCAGATCGTTCTTCTAACTGTCGTTCTTAGTTCCTGTTGGTTTTGCTTAAACACGTCCTGCCATGTGATGCCGTCAAAAACCTGTACTTTAAAGAATGCGTTTACGGTGGTTGTAAAAGGGGGAAGTTTGTAGCAAATATATTTGTAATCAAAACTGAGGTAAACGTTGCTGAACTTAGATATATCAGTTGTTGGTGAAAATAGCCCCAAACTCCCAACCCCATTAAGATTAAAAAGCATGCAGGTACTATCAAAATTTCCGGGGTTAAAGAGAAGATCGTCAAAACTACTTATTTCCCTGGCTAACCTGGCACTACCCCATTTTCTTACTGTAGTGTCAGATAAAATTTTTAATGCACTGTCCTTCCATGGTGCAGGAAGTTTGCAACTATCAAAATTTTCAGTCATTATTTTTACGCTGTTTTCCCTGTAATAGGGTGCCATATAAAAGTGTATTAATTTACAACCCCCATTTATTTTGTCGCCATTGTAATCTAACCGGTGCCTTGCCCCATCGGCAAACAGATCCGGAATAATAACTGTTGAAGGGAATTGATTTATGGTGAAAAAATAAGGATGATGATCTACATTAACCGTTACCTCTTTAGCGGTACAATTAACACAATCTAATTGTAGCTTCAGATCATACAAACTGCTTCGTAAGTTTACTGCATCGGCTTTTAAACCAAAGGGAGAACTATTAAAAGCAATGCTGCTGATACTGCCTGAATTACCCGGCCCACATACTTTTTGTACCTGCACTATATAATTATTGCAGGGCGACAGGTTTTTTAATACCATTTCATTTCCTGTAATAGTATGCACATTCAATGCATTAAAGTTTACTGAATCTTTTATTTTATACTTTACTATATAGGTTCCATTCCCAACCCAGGATAATTTTATATTGTCTAAAGAGTTAGAGTAATTTATTTTTAAACCTGCAACTGCATCACATACCAGAGCAGAACAATCCTGAATACATGGGGATAGAAATACATTGTTGCGAATGGCTAACTGCGAACTGTAATTAATTCCGGCAAAATCTGTAAGCCGGGAAAACCTTGTAGCAGCAAGGTTTGCAGAGGCATTCATAATAAACCCGGTAACAGAAGAGCTTACTTCATTATCATGCTGGCATCCTAACGAATGGCCTGCTTCATGCGCCACCTGTAATCTTAACATTAAGGGATCTTGTGTAAAATATCTCAACAGGTTGATACTGTTAATTGTGCAAAGTTTCCCAACTGAATTGGCCATTCCTGCAAAACCATTTGTTCCAAAATATAACCTTCTTGTGCTCCAGAATTCATTAATTGCCGGCTGCGTAAGATCAGTATTTTCATTTATCCACTTATTAAACCCCTTCATTATGTCACCTGTGGTACCAGCAGTACCCATAAAATCGCAACTATCGCATACGGACGTATGCATTTGCGTTACTTCAAATTTTAAAGCATCATTACCAACATCACCTGAAGTTGTTGAATCAAGGTTAAGCGTATTATACAAACCTTCAGCCATGTTGAGGTTGGCAAGCAGGAATGTTTGCAAGGCATCAATATCATTATTAAGAGCTTTGTACATAGAATAGTCCGTTACAATAACAAACTTTACTTTTTTACAAATTGCGTTTGGTACAGAATCCGGGGATACCGGTCTTGAATTTCCTGATTGCTTATTCCTTATATTTTTGACAGCATCCTGTGAATCATTATAACCACAGGACATGCCTGCATCAATTACATCTCTTGATTCGTAAAAAATAAATTCATCTGTAAGAGCAGCCTTAATATACCTGGCCAAAGGTTCTATAAAATATTCCTTGTCCCCTATTTTGATAGAACCATAAATAAAGCCATCTTTAATACAAAGCCTTATATTACCTCCACCGTTATCCTTCACTTTGCCTTTATAAAAGTAATCTGGTTGCGGCTTTGTGGTTATTTTGCCTTGTGCCGTTTGAGTGGTTAAAATGTAATTTTCTGCAATAATATCAGCATGCTCAAGCGCTAAATTAAATACAAGGTTATTATTGATTTGTAAGCCAATATCAATTTCCTGTTCCTTATTTATAGCAAGTGTTGATGCTATAGTAGCGGAAGATATTTGTATAGTTTCCCATTTTTTAAAGTGCAGAGACAATACCCCCTGATAGTTAGTGGCAACTTTTCTGCTATAAAAGTTTGCACTATTATCTTTTGAAAAAATTTGATTATTGATATCCTGAGCAGACAATTCATTTCCAAAAAGTTGAAATAAAATAAAAGTATAAAAAGATAAAGCACGGATCATCATGGTTAGTTATGGTTCAATTCATTAAAGATACTTTTTATAATGCATTACTATCCTGATTATGCTTCTCGCAAAGGTGATTCAGATTTGGTTATCAGGCAACTTATGAGTTGAGCGGTAAACTTTAAAAAAGCAGGCTTAGAAAGTTTTTGGATGTTTGCGATTCATTGATGCAGATATTACTTAGATAAATAAATCAGAGAATTCTTTCGAAAGCATATCCTGCACAGCTTCTTAGCCGGAAAACAGGACTTTGTAAAAGGATTTTCCCAGACGCTGTGTGGCAGTACCAGCGATATGATTTTATCCCCGCAGGAAAAGGAGAAAAAATACATAAAGATGTTGTATATGAGAAAGAAAAATATCCTGAAGACCTCAAAGAAAAAGATATTGAATTGAATGCTGCACCTGCTACGCGTTTGCATATGCTTAACTTTCTCAATGCAATTGATACAGGGGTAAAGCCAGTGGCTGATATTGAGGAAGGGCATATATCCACTACCAGTTGCATCCTGGCTAATTTATCCATGCAACTGAAACGCCCTTTAAGTTATGATCCGGTTAAGCAGGAAATACCGGGAGATACTGAAGCAACAAAATTATTACAGCGTATTTATCGCCAACCATGGATACATCCACACCCGGGAACAGTTTAAATAAACCCGCTGCCTGAATCATTGATCCTGGCTTTTGTCTTTAATTTCATTACCCGTATTTTCTTCAATATCTTTTTTTATTCCATGCATTTTTTGGGCTTCATCAATAGAACGTGATTGTTGCAAAGATTCTTCCTTAGTTGTAGATGTTTTTAATTTTGAGTAATATTTTTGAATGGTCTTAAGTTCTTCTTCAGTCATATTTTCTACATCTACCAAACGATTGCTTGCAAATTCATGTGCAGCAACAAGTTCATTTAATTTTAACTGCACGGCAAGAGATTCTTTATTCTGTGATTTTTGAATAAGAAAAACCATCAGGAAGGTGATGATGGTAGTGCCGGTATTAATAACCAGTTGCCAGTTATTAGAATATTTAAAAAAAGGCCCTGTTATCCCCCAAATCAGTATCGCGGCAAAAGCCATGACAATGGCTGCTGTACTGCCTGTTGCCTGTGTTACTTTAGATGCTAAGTTTTCAAAAAAATTCTTTTTGTCTGTAGTTTCTGTTGGTTGCATAATTTATAATTTAGAGTAAGATAATAAATTGAAATGTTTAATTGATTAGAGTCACTCGCCCAATCATCATCACTGAGCGAAAAATATTCAAACCTATAGATTACTTACTTTCATAAGAGGTTCAAAGTATTTCATTCAACTAATATTTCCCTGTTATTATTATCCAGCATTCAATACATTTTTGGACTTATCAAAATGATAAAAAAATATTCTTTTGTACCTTCATTTATCCTTACACATGTATTATGAAAGTAGCATTAGCATCACCGCCCTTTCCCAAATCTATAGCTGATGGATTATTTCAGGTGGAGAAATTAATAAAAGATGCCGTAAATGAACAAGCTGAAATTATATGTTTTCCTGAGTCTTATATTCCGGGGTATCCTTGCCAGGAATATAAGGTTGAAGAGCATTCGCCGGAAAAATTACAATCAGCGCTGGATAAAGTATGTGCACTTGCCCGTGACTATTCCATAGTAGTTATTATGCCTATGGATTGGGGTTCTGCTGATGGAATTTTAAATGTAGCATTTGTTATTTCAAATACAGGAGAAGTAATCGGATACCAGACAAAAAATCAATTGGATCCCTCTGAGGATAATATATGGATCCCCGGCAAAGAACGAAGGATTTTTGAAGTAAGTGGGGTAAAGTTTGGGATTGTAATATGTCATGAAGGTTTCCGTTATCCTGAAACAGTTAGATGGGCAGCTCAACGTGGTGCAAAAATTGTATTTCATCCACAGTTTACAGGAAGTGATTCCAATGGAGTGCAGCTCGCTGAATGGGGAAACAGGGATAACCCTTACTATGAAAAGGCTATGATGATGAGAGCTTTGGAAAACACTATTTATTTTGCGAGTGTTAATTATGCAACCCGCTATTCCGAATCAGGAACGGCTTTAATAGACCCCGATGGCAAGTGCCTTGCACACGAAGCTTATGGAAGAGAAGGCGTTGTGGTGGCTGATATAGATACTGCACTGGCAACGGGTTTGCTGGCAAAAAGATATAAGCCGGAACTATATGCTTAATAAATATTTTTTAATAGCCTGCAACCAGTACGAAATTTGATGACGCCAAATATAAGCTCAGTAATCATCGCTTAATAGAGCAGGTAACATATTATGATAAGTATATAAATTATGCCTGTTCAGTACAATTTAAAAAGATTTACAGATGCACAGGAAAGCAAATTTAAAAATGCAATGAGGGAGATTAGGAATGGTAGAAAACAAACTCACTGGATGTGGTTTATCTTTCCTCAGATAGCTGGTTTGGGGTTTAGCGAAACATCTAAGTTTTATGCAATAAAGGATACAGTGGAAGCAAACCTATATCTGGAACATCCTGTTTTAGGTTCAAGGTTAATTGAAATATCAAAGGCATTGTTGGAAATTAAAACGAAAACTGCGAACCATATTTTTGGAAATCCTGATGATTTGAAACTAAAATCCTGTATGACATTATTTAATTCTATACAAAATACAAATCCGGTTTTTGAAGCTGTTCTGAAGAAATATTTTAATGGAACAAAAGATGTAAAAACGCTACAGATAATTCAGCTACTAAATAGTTCGTGACTCTAAGAATGTTATTTTTTCATCTTCATTTACTAACAAAGTAATAGCGGCTTTTCAATGATCTTTCATTCGTCCTGTTATTTTATCAAGAGAAGATTTTAGTTTTTCAGTTGCACCGCTTACTGCAAGGTCATAAGTATTTGCGTCGTCAGTAACAGCAATAGGGCTGCGTCCTTTAAGGCGGGCTTCCAGCAAACATCTTTTATCATTCTGCCCTTCCTTGTTGCCGTTCTCATCAGAAAGATGCACTTCTAAACGTGTTATAAACTCGCTGAACCTGCTTAGCTCGTCTGTAAGCATGCCTGATAAACCAGCTTCATATTCTGCATGAACTGTCAGGTTTTTATCTGAATTAAATTGAATGGTCATAATCTATTTTTAAATCCCTTTTTATGAAAGTGTAATTTACATACTTCTATTCAGCCTGAAGCTCCGGTTAAAAAATTTTATGTCGCCAAATTTCTATCCTGCATCTCATTTTCCTGCATTCCTTTTTAAATAAAACATTTTTGTATGATAATAATTTATCAGGCACATTAATTTATTTATCAAAGTTCAATTTATACTATTGCACATTATTTCAAACTTTATAAAATTCATGTAGTTATGAATAACACTAAACCTGTAAATTATTACATGCGAATTTTGCATCGGTACATCGGATATTTTTTGGCCGGTATCATGGCGGTGTATTCTTTAAGCGGAATAGTCCTTATTTTTCGTGATACAAATTTTCTGAAGAGAGAAAACCAGGTTGAAAAAAAATTAAACCCAAACCTTAATCCCGATGATCTGGGTAAAATAATTAAGGTAAGAGATATAAAATTTACAAAAGCAGAAGGTGATATACAACTTTTTAAGGAAGGAACTTATAATAATAAAACAGGTTTGGTAAAATATACAACCAGGGAGCTCCCTCTTATATTATCAAAGCTTACTCAGCTTCATAAGGCTTCAACAAAGCAGCCATTATTTTTTTTTAATGTTTTTTTTGGGGTATCGCTGTTATTTTTTGTTGTATCCTCTTTTTGGATGTTTAAACCAAAGACAAAAATATTCAGGAAAGGATTATATTTTACAATAGCCGGCATTGTGCTTACTTTAATTTTGCTTTACGTTTAATTTTTCACCACAATAGAATTATAGAAACATAGGTGCGCATAGGGCTGCGTCTATATGCTATCCGCCTATGTGGCAAAAAGGATATCTTTCTTGTTAACCTTGCTTAACATTAAACCAATAACAGTTAACCAGCTTTGCTAACTTTTGAAAATATTTTCACAGCAAAATACTGCTATGAAAAAATATGTATTTCTCTTACTTACAATTGGTCTCTTCAATAATGTGTTCTCTCAAAAAAACGGTAGTATAAAAGGAGTTGCTTTAGATAAAGCTGAAAACAAGCCTGTATCTAATGCAACAGTTACATTACTGCAAAAAAAAGATTCGATGCTGGTCAGCTTTTCTATGACTGATAAAACAGGAAAGTTTGAATTTACTGCTATCCCCCATGGAGATTACCGCTTGCTTGTAACCCATGTAAATTATCATAGCAGTCATAAATATTTTACTATTGATGATGCCCATAAGACTAACGAGGTAAATATTGAAATGACTGATAAAACAAAAGTGCTTACAGAAGTGGAAATAAAAAGCGAAGCACCGCCTGTTACATTGATTGATGATACTGTTCAATATAATGCAGGTTCATTTAAAACACTACCTCATGCCAGTGTAGAAGACCTGTTAAAAAAATTACCCGGTGTAAAAGTGCAAAAAGATGGAACTATAAAAGCACAGGGAGAAAAAGTGCAAAAGGTTTTAGTAGATGGGAAAGAGTTCTTTGGCAACGGCCCTAAAGTGGCTACTAAAAACTTACCGGCAGATGCAATTGATAAAGTGCAGGTATATGATAAATTAAGCGACCAGGCACAGCTTACAGGCTTTGATGATGGCAACAGTGAAAAGACGATAAATCTGAAATTAAAGAAGGATAAAAAGAAAGGAAACTTCGGAAAGGTTAATGTTGGCGGAGGTTCCGATGAACGCTACCAGGGGAAGTTTAATGTAAATTCTTTTAAAGGTGCAAGGCAAATGTCTGCAATTGGTATGGGCAATAATACTAATGCTGAAGGTTTTTCTTTCATGGATATTTTAAGTTTTACCGGGGCGCTATCGCAAATGCAGAAAGGAAATGGAAATGTGAACATTCAAATTACTGATGATGATCCTATCGCAGGATTATTAGGCAATAATAATACAGGCATCAACACAACATTTGCAGGTGGCTTTAATTACAACAATATCCTTGGAAACAAAACTGATCTCCAGAGCAATTATTTT
This sequence comes from Ginsengibacter sp., assembly GCA_039922095.1. Classification (GTDB taxonomy): domain Bacteria; phylum Bacteroidota; class Bacteroidia; order Chitinophagales; family Chitinophagaceae; genus Ginsengibacter. Next base: position 17,769 of record JBDSAQ010000448.1, read on the forward strand.
TACAGTCATTACAATCCCAACAAGCAAAGTAATATACAACGACAGTATTTTTTACCAGACTCATCTTATTTCTACAATCAGAATTCATTTTCGAATAATATAAATAATACACACCGGATAAATTTGAATGCAGAGTACCAGGCAGACTCATTTAATTCCTTTAAAATAACACCATCTTTAGGTTACCAGCAAAAACAAAATTCTACTTCATCAGCTTACAATACTTTATCACAACAACTGATAAAGAACAATGAAGGCATTAGTGATAATTTATCTGACAATAGCGGTTATAGTTTTAGCAATAACATTTTATATAAACATAAATCTCATCGCAAGGGTCGTACGTTTTCTGTAAATCTTTTTACAAATCTTAACAACAGTACAGGCAATGGGGAACTTGCCGCCCTCACAAGCTTTTATGATAAAGCCGGAATGGTTATCAATAGCGATTCCATTAACCAGGTCAATAACAACAGCAGTTATTTAAAAGCATACAACATTAAAGCAGTTTATACTGAACCCATCTTTAAGCACTCATTAATTGAATTGAGTGCAGGCCAAAGCAATAACAAAAATAAAGCAGAGAAAGCTACTTATGAGTATAACAGCAACAGTGGCAGATTTGATAAGATCAACCCGATATTTACCAATAATTTCGAGAATACCTATAGCTACACCAATGGAGGTTTAAGGTTTCGGAATCAGACAAAAAAATATAGCTATTCAGCAGGCTTATCATGGCAACATGCGGAGTTATTGGGTTTAAATAAAAGCCTTAAAGATTCTGTGTTAAGTAAAACCTTTTATAATTTTTTGCCATCAGCAAGGTTTCAATATTCTTTTACAAAATTTAAAAATGTTACGCTTAATTACAATACTTCTACCAATCAGCCATCTGTATCTCAATTGCAACCTGTGCCTGATAATAGTAATCCGCTGAACATAAAACAAGGCAATCCAAATTTAAAACAGGAATTTATTCATGCACTGAGATTGAACATCGCTTTTGTAAATCCATTCAGAAACAGGAACTTTTTTGCTTTTGTTACATTACAGCAAACCAATAATAAAATTGTAAATTATGATAAGATAAACAGTCTCGGTATTGACACAACTAATTACATTAATATAAATGGTGTATTTAATATGAATGGCACATTGAGCTGGGGTTTTCCAATTCATTTTTTAAAGGGCTCCATTGATATAAGCACAAATACCACCATGTACAAAGGGCAACAATTCATAAATGCCATAAGTAATAATATACGCACTTTAACCGCAGGCCCGGAAGTAAGGCTGGACATGAATCCTACTGATAAGCTAAATATGAGCTTAACAGCAGGCCTTGATTATTACAGCACAAAATATTCATTACCCTCAGCACGAAATACAAATTATTTCCGTCAGAATTATGGTACGGAGATAGCATGGCAATTGCCCAAAGGTTATTTATTTTCTACTGATTTTAACTACAGCATCAATACACAATATGCGCAAGGCTTCAATGCAAAAGTGCAATTCTGGAATGCCTCACTCAGCAAGCAGGTTTTACATTTTAACCGGGGTGAAATTAAGCTCTCTGCCAATGATCTGCTAAATCAAAATGTTGGTA
>JBDSAQ010000449.1:0-6099 GCA_039922095.1 Ginsengibacter sp.
ATCGGAACCAAGGCTTTCAATAGCGATCGGTGCAAATGCTACTTCTGTCCATCCTCTTAAGTTCGCATAAATTGAATTTACTGCTTTCGTTGCATCTGCTTCAGATGTCCAGAATAGTTGAGCAGGAGTTTGACCCTGGGGAGGAACTTCTAAAAAACTTTTCTTACAGCTTGCTACCAGAAATACCATTGCCATTACTAGTACAGTGATTGTTTTATTTTTCATTTTCATACTTCTGTGATTAGTTTAATTAAAAAGTAAGGTTAACGCCAAAATTGTAAGTGGCATATAATGGATATACATCCACATCTACGCCTGCTCTTGTCGGGGAACCACCAACTTCAGGGCTAAATCCCCTGTATTTAAAAAAGTTCAAAGGATTTTGTGCATTTGCAAATACCCTCAGCTTGGTGACATTCCACCTATTGGTTAGGCCCGAACTAAGTGTATAGCCCAACTGTGCATTTCTTACTCTGAGGTAGCTTCCGTCTTCTACATAAAATGAATTAGATCTTGGATTTTGCCCGCCGGCAAAATAAACTGATGGGTAAAGATTTGAAGTACCTGACCCATGCCAGCGATTTTTGTAAACATCTTCAGTAAAGTTCTCAGTACCAAACCGCAGAGCAAGATTAGCATTATAGATATCCACGCCGGCTATACCCTGGAAATCCAAAGACAAATCAAATTGGTTAAAAGTAAAGCTGGTATTAAATCCAAATGTGTATTTTGGATTGGGGTTCCCTAATACCACACGGTCTTTATCATCTATTATCCCATCCTCGTTAATATCCGCCATCTTTAAATCACCAGCTTTTGCATTAGGCATAAGAACCGTACCGCTCTTTGAAACATAGCTTTCAATTTCAGCTGCAGATTGGAAAACACCAATTGCTTTAAGACCTACAAACTGTCCAATGGGTTGCCCAAGAACTGTTCTTGTATTAAAGTTATTAGAACCTGTTGTGCCTACTGCCTGGTAAATCGGGTTTGTCCCTGTAGAAACTTCAAGGACCTTATTATTATTAATGCCAAGATTGGCACTTAATGAGTAGATCAATTTATTATTCAAAGCATTATCTTTCCAGGTTACGAGGAACTCAACTCCTCGGTTTTGGAAAGTTGCCTGGTTACCAATTACCGTACCACCGGAAGTGCCAAGTGAACCTAAAATAGGAATGGCAAAAATTGCTTTTTCAGTTTTTTTATCATAAAAAGTGATTTCAGTGTACAGTCTGTTTTTAAGCAAACTCGCTTCTAATCCTACGTCTGTACCAACGCCTTTTTCCCAATAGGTTATGGGTGGTACAATTGTATTAATGTTAGCGCCTGCAGCAGTGGTCCCGTTTCCACCCACATAAATAAATTGAGAAGTTTGAGTAACCTTAAGAACAGAAATGCCCGATGGAACTGACATATTCCCGACTTTACCCCAACTGCCACGTAGTTTAAGATTATCAAATATTTGTTGATTCTCCATAAATTTCTCACTCGTAATAACCCAACCTACACCTACTGAGGGAAAATATCCCCACTGTTGATCTTTAGAAAACTTTGAAGATCCGTCAGCTCTCATGGTTGCAGTAAGTAAGTATTTGTTTTGGAAAGAATAGTTTACTCTTCCAAAATAGGAAGCTACAGTACTGTAGAGGGGATATACACCCGGATCTACATCTCTTATATTAAAGTTATTTCCCAAACCGAGATAATAACTTGCCTCACCGATATTAGGCACATTTTCAGCGCTTGTTATCGCTTGAGTAAACCTGTAAGATTGCGCTCCCTGCCCGACAAGCACTTTTATGTTATGATCACCAAAATGGTTATCATAAGTAAGTGTGTTTTCCAATATCCAGTTACGTGTTCTGCCGTCAGTAAGAGTTAACCTGCTGGTGGCGTTGCGTTGTATGAGCGTAGCCACATATACAGGATTATAATTTCTTACTTCGTTTTGTCCAAAATCCCCGCCTGCATTCGAATGGAATGTAAAATGTTGTGCAAATTTCAGATCTGCATACAGAGTTCCTGTTAAACGATAATTTTTGGATTTTTGATTAAAGACATCCAGCGTTACCTGAGGATTGAAGTTTGCAGAACTGGTGACACTGAAATCATTAGGGTCGCCATAAGTGCCATCTGCATAATAAACGGGTACTATTGGTACGGCAGCGTATAACTGGTGAAAAATACCGGGGATATCTCTTGATTTATTCATCGAAGCAGTAACGACATATCCAACTTTTAAAGGGCTAAATATTTGGAAGTCATTTTGCAATTTTGCGGTATACCTTTCAAAACGATTCTTGTTGACGATGCCATCCTGTAGTAAATAACCCAAAGATAGATTATAAGAAGATTTTTCCGAGCCGCCGGTGACTGACACCTGGTGGTTGGTCGTAAGCGCATTTCTCAAAACCTGGTGATACCAGTCCGTACTTCCATAACTGGCCGGGTTTGCATATCTACCTGGAATACCCCCAATAGCATCCAATTCATTAACCATTTGAGCATATTGAGGGCCGTTTGCCATTTTAACCTGGTTTGTAACCACCTGGTTGCCTGCATAACCATTGTAGTTTACGACTGGTTTGGAGTTTAATCTTCCTTTGCGGGTGGTAATCAATACAACTCCGTTAGCGGCCCTGATACCGTATATAGCTTCGCTGGATGCATCTTTGAGAATGCTGATGTTTTCAATATCGTTGGGATTAAGGAAGCTTATGTCACTATACCAAATTCCGTCCACAACATACAAGGGATCAGCATTTCCATATACAGTTCCTACACCTCTTATCCTTATTTGCGGCGACGACCCCGGAGCGCCGTTATTTGTGATCTGTACACCTGCCACCTTACCTTGTAATCCGCTGATTGGATTAACAACAGATTGTTTTGAAATCTCTTCTCCTTTGATCTGCGTCACCGAGCCAGTAACATCTATTTTTCTTTGGGTGCCGTAGCCAACTACAACTACCTGCTCCATTTGTTTGGTAGATACCGCTAAAGAAACGGGAATGTTGGCTCTGCCATTTAATGGCACTTCAAGTTGATCATAACCAGATGAAGAAATTACGAGTGTGGAATTAGGATTGGCAACATTTAAAGAGAAGCTTCCGTTAACATCTGTGGAGGTTCCTTGTTTACTACCTTTAACTATAACAGAAGCTGCTGGTAACGGATCGCCGGAAGCATTATTGACTGTTCCCGTAACCACAGTTCCCTGGCCAAAAGTAAGCTGTGAAATGATAGATAAAAGAAATAAGGCAATAATCTTTAAGCACAAAAGCCGATACTTCATGTTAATTGGAGTTAGTGTTGCAATCATACTAAGGTGTTTTGAATTTAATTTTAAATACAATGGATTTTGCAAGTAATCTAATATGTTTTTAGCAAATGAAGATGCTTATTTAGCATTGTGATGTATTAGACAAGCAAAATATATTAAATGATGCTTATCATTTATCTTTTTTAGAAAGTGTAAGGGAAGCTATATGCACTAAATTAGAACATATTAAAACTATACCAGATAGGTACATCCCTCAATTGCTAATTCAGTTTGTTCAAATACACTGCATGCTTCTGTTTTAAACTCATCCAGCGTTTCGTACATCGAAGAAAAGTGACCGATCAGTAATTTTTTTACACCAGCTTTTTTTGCGATTAAAGCCGCTTCCATAGCAGTAGAGTGAAAGCGATCAAAGGCTTTTTTTTGTAAAGAATGCAGGTAAGTAGCCTCATGATAAAGAAGGTCTGCATATTGAATCTTTTCAATTAAAGGTTCGTAGTAAATTGTGTCTGCGCAATAGGCATATTTTTTCGGAGGGGGTAAAGCAATTGTAAGTATCTCATTTTTTATCACTTCGTTATTTTCATTAATAAAATCTTCACCCTGGTGCAAATTATCATAAAACGAAGTGGAAATATTATATTTCTTCACTTCTTCAGGTAATATTTTTCTAAGATTCTTTTTTTCTTTGAACATAAAGCCCCAGCATTCTATCCTGTGTTTTACTTTAAAGCACTCAACAATTACTTTAGCTCCATCTTTTATTACAGATTCATTTTGCAGAGCATGAAAATTTAAATTATATGGGAGTTGGGCTTTTGCGATACTTAACTGAAGATCAATCACGGTTTTTAATTGTTCGGGAGCATAGATATGTAATTCATTTTTTCTGCCTGTTAATCCCATACTGGTTAGCAAACCTATTAAACCAAAATAATGATCTCCATGTAAATGCGATATAAATATGTGGTTAATTTTATTACGGCGTATTTTATACCTATCCATTTGCATTTGTGTGCCTTCTCCGCAATCTATTAAAAAAATATTGTCATGGGTTTGTACTACCTGTGCCGTGGGATGGCGCTCAAATGCAGGTACTGCAGAATTATTTCCTAATATGGTTACAGCAAGCATAATGTAAACCCTCCAACCTCCCTAAAGGGAGGCTATTTGTTTGAAATTTACAGAAATCTTTTTTTATAATCATTCCCTCCTTTCGGGAGTTCATTTTACATAATTGTTCCCCCCTTCAGGGGGTTAGGGGGTAGCAACTCTCTTTCTATCTCCTCTAACTGAACAATATCCCAGGCTTCACTTTCAGTAGGGGTTATATTCATCATTTCAAGTAATTCAAGTTTATCAAGATATTGTTCAATCGCGGAACTAATTTCACAAACAACAAACGATGCATTATTATCATAAAACTTTTGTTGAATATTAACTAAAGAGACTGCAACAAGTTCGTCTATTTCCTTAACCTCTATCATTTTGAGCACTACATTTTTTAAATCTTTTTCCAGAAACAAAAGCATCTCCTTATTAAGTTCTTCTGTCATATTAGCAGATAAATGGCGTTCCTGTATGGTTATAATATGAAATTTTTCTTTGGTATCAATTTTGACTTTCATGGATTAAGTTTTTTGAATAGACTACAAAGGATTGAACCTGTATAATTAATAAATTAATTCTACGTTACGATATTAATACTGCAGAACTTTAATCTTTCAAGATTGGTTTATTTTGAATTTCATTTTAACCTTACTGCAAATTGTTTTCAACAAATGTGGATTGTTTTGATGAACTAAGACTCGAATTTATTCGTTATTATTGTTATTGATAATTAAATTGTTTTTAAATGGACAACAATTTTTCAGCTCAGGTAAAAGAAATTATTTCTTATAGCAGGGAAGAAGCGCTCAGACTGGGGAATGACTTTATAGGTACTGAGCATCTTGTTTTAGGGTTAATAAGAGATGGTGAAAACACCGCAATTAAAATATTAAAATCTTTAAACGTAGATCTTTATGAATTAAGGAAAGAGATTGAATTAGCTATAAAGGATAAAACCGGTAAAAACATCGCTAACATTAATTCTCTCCCTTTAACTAAACAAGCCGAAAAGGTTATCAGAATTACAGTGTTGGAAGCTAAAGCCAATAAAAGCCCCTTAGTAGAAAGCGAACATCTAATGCTTTCGATTTTAAAAAATAAAGAAAATATTGCTACTCAGATTCTTAATCAGTTTGATGTTGATTATGATATGTTTAAAAATGAATTGGGGTATGTAAAAACTGATCCCAAAGCTGAGTTCCAGGATGATGAAGGAGAAGAATTTGATGAAGAAAAAAAATCCTATTCTTCACAGCAACGGTCTGCAAAAGGTGCCGTGGCCCAGCCAAAATCTAAAACACCGGTGCTGGATAACTTTGGCAGAGATATTACCCGGTTAGCTGAACTTGGCTCCCTGGATCCTATTGTAGGGCGTGAAATTGAAATTGAAAGGGTTTCACAAATCCTCAGCCGCCGCAAAAAAAATAATCCAATACTAATTGGGGAGCCAGGCGTTGGTAAAACTGCTATTGTAGAAGGTTTAGCCCTTAGAATTATCCAACGCAAAGTAAGTCGTGTTCTTTTTGATAAAAGAGTAGTATCTCTTGATCTTGCAGCATTAGTGGCAGGTACAAAATACCGGGGCCAGTTTGAGGAAAGAATGAAGGCTATAATGAATGAGCTTGAAAAAAACAGGGATGTAATTTTATTTATAGATGAGATACATACAATTGTGGGTGCAGGTGGGGCAAGTGGTTCATTAG
>JBDSAQ010000450.1:0-6608 GCA_039922095.1 Ginsengibacter sp.
ACACCATAATTATTAAAATGGTAGATTCAAATCATTTTCAAAAGAAAAAACCAATAACTCTCTTAACCACAGACACATTTCAGCCTAAAGGTGGGTGTTCCCTGTTTTCATGAACCAATCCACTTAACCTTAAAGTACCGCCGTCTGGTCTCTGACCTACGGCCAAACATCACAAGGTAAATACCTTTTAATTTATATAGATTAGTGTTATGAAAACAGAATATTCTTTTCATGCATCACAATTTTTTACTGCAACAATTTATGAGTGGCAGCCAGTTTTAGCAGGTAACCAATATAAAAATATTATTATAGAGAGCCTACAGTTTTTAGTAGCTGAAAAAAGAATTGAGTTAAATGCATTTGTCATTATGCATAATCACATTCATTTAATCTGGCAGGGTTTAAATGATTTCACGCCTTCAGCAATACAGGCATCGTTTATGAAATATACAGCACAACAAATAAAGCGATCGCTAATAAAAAATAATCCTGATATACTTCCCGGCTTTAGGGTAAATAAATACGATCGTGATTATCAGATATGGAAGAGAGAACCGTTAAGCATTGAACTCATTTCAGAATCCATGTTCATACAAAAGCTGGAATATATTCCTGCCCGACGAATCGGTAGGGCGGGCATTACAACCCTGTAACCGCCGGATTATGGAGTGTGCCGGAAGAATACTACTATTCATCAGCAAAATTTTATTTTGATGGTACAGATAATTTCGGGATGCTAACGCATTACTCCGGAAATTAAATTGCCTGCTAACGATTGGGCCGTTGGTCGAAGACCAGACGGCGGCTCTAAGGATGGATAGTATGAGTTTATAAATAGTTGAGAACACCTACCAGGGGCAAAAATTTAAAGTACATAAGCTTCCTCAATTTGTTCCGGCAGTAATTGAAAGATGTACCAAAGAAGATTTGCTTTTTCCGTTGCTTGATTTTCTTGTGCGTTCTGTTGATAATATTTCTTCCATGGAATTTAAAAGATATGATAGTTCTAATTATCAGCAGGCAAGAAACAGGTCACCATTTGGCAAACAGGATCCTTCTCTTGAGGACACCGTTAGTGGTATAATGTTGTTTATGCAGAAGAAGGAAATTATCCCGGTAAACAAAAAGTTTTTAACTGAGGCCGTTAGTATGGTAAATGGTTAAAAGCGGTTAAAGCATTATGACAAGGTCTGGGAGAATATTCATTCAGGGTGGTTACAAATATCAATGCAAAAAATACAGGTACCAGTGATTACAACTATGGTGATAAAGACCTGCCAGCCGGCATTACCTGGTACCGTTTACGCATAATTTGATAAAGACGGAAAGGCAAGCTACAGCAACATTATAACCATTATTAATAAAGCAAAAGCAATTAACGTGTTCCCTAACCCTGCAAAGGATGTATTGAATATTATTTACCCTGCAACAAACAATAAAGCCAGTGCAACTATACTTTCAGTGGACGGACGTGTTGTATCGGGTAACATTAGTCTGCTGCCAAAGGCCAGCCACATTAATATAAGCAGCCTTGCACCAGGTAACTATATTTTGGACTCCGTTGTTGGTGTTTTGTGCAGCGGCTTTTGTAGCCCCGCTTCACCAACAACAGCACTAAGCCATCCAATGTGTAAGAAAACCAAACTCATCCATTCCGGTTTCATAAAATTTAGCCGAGGAATATTTATATTCTTCCGGGTAAGCACATAAGCCTCCTTCGACAGGGTTATAATGAATGTACTCCATCTTTTGAATAAACATCGCTTTTGTCAATAAATCTATGCATAAAGGGTTGCGTTCCCATATCTGATATTTTCTGTCTTTTGCAACAACATGAAACTTTTCTAAAACAGCCGGATGGTTTTTTTGTAAATCTCTTTTAATTGTTTGAGAAGTAAATTTTAAAAAATCACGTTGAACATTTTCTCTTTCATAACCATTCTGTATTTGCCATATTAAATGTATATGATTGCTCATTATTACAAACGCATTTACCTCTAAACGTTTTTCTTTCACCAAAAAGCTAAGGCTATCAATTATTACATCTTTGTATTTATCCGGTTTTAAGAGATACTTCCATTCTAAGATAGTAGCAGTAAAATATTGTGGGGGATTTGTTATGATGGTGAAAAATCTTGCTGTTGCTAAAGTTATCTAAATTAATCAGTGTTATACTTATTTTAATTTCGTAAGTGAGTGCGGGTTGTTGGTGATTGCTAAACTGCAAGACCTTCCGCACGAACACCGAACAACGGCGGTGTGTGAGACTCTGTAATGTCGTGAATTTCTGAAACACCAACAAGGGAATAAATACGAACAGACATTTACAGATGTTTATGAAGATGGGGAAAAGGTAAGCAAAGCTCCTGAGCTAGTTAAACAAAGTCTTGAATCTATAATGATGAATTTAATCAACAACGGACAATGTTTGATCTTTGATAAATATTCACATTGCCTGGAAAGAAAAGTCATGTTAATAAAATATGTTGACAAAGGATACATTTCAAGAAATAGAATTGAAAATATGAGCCATCAGAAAATATGTGATATTATTACAGGGTACTTCTAAAACCAACCCCACTGTGGCGCAGATATGCAGCGTTAGAAAGGTGCGTTGGCGTATCTGTGCCAGGGAATAAGACTGCCCTTACAACTAAGCCATTCTTATTTCACAATGAGCAGAATATAAGTTTGCCGATAATGATAAATAATATTTTGTAAACTTTCCCATGCCAACTGCGCCTGCCCGGATAGGCATACATCAATTAGGATTTCTCCTGGAGATAAGTACTGACTCGATAATATATTTTTGCGTTCCGGAAGGCGAAACAGGGTACTGAAAGCTAATAGTAGGATGAGCGGGATTAGCAAATGACAAAACATTTTCAGTAACCATGGGTTTGTTAAGTGCTGTAATGGCGGCGGCGCCGGTTCTAAAAATAGTTACATTGTATTTTAGTTCAGAAGGCATTGTGGTAAAAATAATAGTGTGCCCATTTTGACCCAGGTTTCCTATAACATCTGTATAAATATCCTGGATGTTTCTTGCCAGGCCAACTTCTCCATTTGCCCTGATACGCATTCTGGCCATTACATTTCCGTTTCCGTCAGATACATCTATCAGTAAATCACCAGTTGGCAATACATTTTTAGCAGTGTGCGTAAACCATAATGTATTAATAAGATTAGTTCCAATACCCCTGAAACCTACCCAACGGTTATGGCCACTAATTGGTTCGCCTGCTAAGGCGGCATTTATAAAATGCAATGCTTTTTCACCTGCTGTCTCAGAATTCTGCACTCTTAACTGGGGCTCAATAGCAGCATTATAAGTAATTACATCGCCTGTTGGTTCGCCAACCAGGTTGGTAGCGGGTGCACTACTGATAACATCACTTTCAAAAGTAGCCGATAAAATTTTAGTGGAGTTGCAGGAGTATGATGCTATACTGCAAAGTAGCAATAACAAGTAAAGGAGTTGCTTTTTCATAAACTGGAATAGATTAATAAAACTGAAACTTAAATAAAAAAACGAGCTAAAAAAATTATATTTTTTATTTGACCGCTTAGGTGATCTGCTTCAATTTCGCAAGCAATGAACTCAACTGAGAAATGGAAAAATTTAATTTACATTCAAAAACTTCTCTTCAAAATACAAACCCTCTCAAATTATTATACTGATCATTTATCAACCACTTATTGGTTATTGTTTACCTGCCTTAACAGTTGCCTGATTGATGCCAGGTGTGAAAATAAAACCAAAGGAACTATGCAGCAAGGCAACCAAATAAATGGAAAGTATAAAAGTGCCCTGTTTGGCTGATCAAAAGCAAATTTTTGAATTGAGAGTGGCGCTGAAAGAATTGCTATAATAACAATGTTGATTAGAAGCCCAAGGCAGATAAAATTCCAAAGCAGTATTATTTTTTTACCAAGTGTTTTCTTAATAAAGCCAAAGTAAAATATAAAAGGTGCAGTTAATCCCGAAACAATATCAAAGTTTCTTCCTTCAAAGGTCATAAGTTCGGGAACAGCCTTATTCAGGAACAAACAAAAAAGAACAACCTCAACAGGGACTCTTATAATATGTAGCAGGGTTAAGGCTTTAAGGTTTAAGCTGTCAATAAACTGCCTTCCCCTGGTGGTTAAAAATAAAGTTGCAATAAGAATTATAGGAGGTAAAATCAATAGTAAAAATCTCGGTGGCATACCCTTGGAAACGGTATAAAATCCCTGAACCGATATAATAGTTTGCACTATTAGCCAAAGCGATATTATGATTATAAAGCGAATTGAATTATTAGTGGCTTTATAAAAAAGAAATACAGTAAGGCATGTTGTTAATCCAAAAACCAGGCTGATGTAAAGGGGCAAATTTTCCATTGCAATTTTTTTATTGGTTAATGATAGTGCAAAGGAAATGTAACAAATTATTTTGCGGGTTGCCAAATGGCAAGAAGTTAAAGGCAATGATTATTTTTTTGAAAACTCCTTTCGTATCCGGCTTAAAGAAGTGCCTGTTACACCAAGGTAAGATGCAACGTTTTTTAATGGGGCATACTGTAATATTTCGGGGTTGCTTTTTAATAATCCTGCATAACGTTCTTCTGCAGTCTCCGTTATCATAGACAGCATCCTGGTTTTAAGAGACGCAAAACCTTTTACCAGTATATGCCTTCCGAACTCCCTGAACTCGTGCAAAGTATGAAACAACATGTTCAGTTGCCCGTAAGTAATAGCCCAGCCTTCGCAATCAGTTAATGCCTGGATATTTTCTTTTGAAGTTGTTCTGTTGAAAAAGGATGACACTTCAAAAACAACCTGGTTATTTGAGTAAAAACCTGTGGTAACATCATTACCATCAGTATCAAAAGCAAATGCACGCATAAATCCATCTGCCATAAAAAAGTAATCATTACAAACCTTGCCTTCATTTAAAAAGTAATCATTTTTAAAAATTACTTTACTTATAAAATGATTTGAAATTTCTTCAGCTTTTTGCGGAGAAACAAGGTTAGTACTTTGCAGAAATTGGATCAGCTTTTCGTTTTTCATTTTATTGTTTGTTGCCTACATTGTTGATATTTTCTTCAAGTCTAATTCAAAATATCTTGCCTCTTTGTGTGGATTATGCCGGTAAGCTGAAATTTCAACAAAACCATTGTAAGTATATAGTTTTATTGCAGATTTCATAAAGTCAGCAGTGTCGAGTTTAATAGTGTAATAGTTTAATTTTTTTGCCATTTCAATGCATTCATTTAGCAATAGTTTCCCAATTCCAAAACCTCTGCTATCATGTTGTACAAACATCCGCTTAACTTCACATTCCTTGTCACTAAATCTTTTTATTCCTGCAACTCCAACTGCTTTGTTATTTCTCAATGCTATAAATAGTCTGCCATCGGGATTGCCATATGTTTCCTGCAATGTGTCCATTTCTTTATCAAAATTTTGAAAGGATAAATCAATTCCAAGCCATTTTACATACTCAAGTATTAATTCTTTTGCTGCTAAAAAGTCTTCTCCATGTAGCGCCTCTTTTATTTCAATTTTATTTTCCATTTTACTTGTCTATGTTCAAAGCTTTTACAAATTTGATAAATCATTTGATTTTCATTTAACATCAACCTAAATGTTTTGCAACCTTCAAAAGTACATAGCCAACGTCATCAGGTTATTCAAATTTAGATATAGCTTTTTTGATTTTGCTCCCAGTTTGATTTTGCTTTTTTGAAGAGGAAAAAATATTCTGTTTGATGGTTCCCTGGCTATCTTCTGTGTTATCATTGGCTGAATAAATTATCTTGAATTTTTAAGATAGAAGAAAGTAGAAGAATAGTTTCAGTAGTGAATGGTATAAACTCTCTCATACTTTTTAGCTTTCGGAATTATAGACTTCATACGGAGTTCATAGTCGCAGTGATTATGAACTAATCTTTCACTCGTTGAGGAAATAAGCAACAACGATGAAACAATAGCAATCAAGTCGCAGTGGTTATAAACTAATCTCTCCCTCTTTGACAAAAATCAAATACCTGTACATGAAGCCAAAGAATGTCACAGTGGTTATGAACTAATCTCTCATTCTTTGTTCCTCATAGGCCTTGATGGCACAAAAATGTATAGGGTCGCAGTGGTTATAAACTAATCTCTCACTCTTTGTAAAACACCAGGATGGAATGACGGTTAGTATTGAAGTCGCAGTGGTTATAAACTAATCTCTCACTCTTTGTTGAAAACCAGCTCCTGTGGTAATTGAACAGGGTCGCAGTGGTTATAAACTAATCTCTCACTCTTTGTTGAAAGTAGAGATCACTATTACGAACTACGGAAATGTCGCAGTGGTTATAAACTAATCTCTCACTCTTTGGTAATAATTTTCCCAATAGCGTTTAAAAAGGTTTGTCGCAGTGGTTATAAACTAATCTCTCACTCTTTGCCATCTGTTCCACCGGTAATACAACCTAAATTACCAGTCGCAGTGGTTATAAACTAATCTCTCACTCTTTGAAGATGGGAAACCCGATAGAGAAATGCAAGGAAGTCGCAGTGGTTATGAACTAATTTCTCACTCTTTGAAAAAACAAGTTAGGGTTCATCTTGAAAAG
>JBDSAQ010000451.1:0-4006 GCA_039922095.1 Ginsengibacter sp.
CCTTCTTTATTTTTTTATTTCTTCAGGATGTAATTCCCAGGCTAACAAAGTTGTAAATACCCAAAATGATTCAACTTATGTGGCACCCAAACCCGGTTATATTCCTCCTGCAGAATTTTCCCGATACCAATCTGAAATTAAAAATTATTATGAAAATAATTTAGTGAGGCTTGGATTTAACGGTGGTATTTTGGTTGCAAAAAAAGGCAATATAATTTTTGAAGCTTATCACGGTTATAGTAATGCACAAAAAAAAGATTCTTTTAATCTGCATAGTGCATTTCATCTTGCTTCTGTATCAAAAACATTTACAGCAATGGCTATATTAAAATTAGCAGAGCTGGGTAAATTAAAATTAGACGATGATCTTATCTTATATTTTCCCGCTTTTCCATACGCCGGCGTTACTATAAAAATGTTATTAAACCACAGGAGCGGATTACCTAATTATATTTATTTTTTGCAGGAACTTGGATGGGATGTTACAAAGGTTTCAACCAACCAGGATGTACTGGATTATCTTATAAAATTTAAACCTCCGATAACACACCTGCCGGGCACACGTTTTAATTATTGTAATACTAATTATGCATTGCTTGCTTTGCTTATTGAGAAAGTATCAGGAAAACCTTTTCCTGAGTTTATGCAATATGCTTTTTTTAAGCCTTTAAAAATGAACGATACTTACGTTTTTACAATGGCTGATTCAGCTAAAGCAATGCCTTCATACGACTGGCGCTGGCGGCCGGAAGTATTCAATTTTTTAGATGGCGAATATGGTGACAAAAATATATACAGTACTCCGAGAGATCTTTTAAAATGGGACCAGGCGCTTTACAGCACGCAGTTGTTTGATAAGCAAACACTGGAAGAAGCTTTTACACCATACAGTCATGAAAAGCCCGGCATAAAAAATTATGGATTGGGCTGGCGAATGGATTTATATCCTAATGGAAAAAAAATTATTTTTCATACGGGATGGTGGCATGGAAATAATTCTATTCTTATACATCTTGTTGAAGATTCAGCAACAATAATAGTGTTAGGCAATAAATACAACAGGTCAGTATATGAGGCTAAAAAATTAGCCAATGTATTTGGGCCGTATTTTAATATCAAAGAAGAAGAAGCTGCAAACACCAGGGATTCATCATTAACAGGCGAACTGCCGGACTCTGCGCAAATGGTAAAACTTAAACATCCGAAAATACATCTTCCGGCGAGAAGAAAAAGGAATCGTTGATCGGGTTGTTTGTTGTGAATTCAAGAGCTTTACCTATCCCTGACCCCTGGCACAGGAAATGAATCCACGTTCTACCATCAACGACCAACAAACAACGACCAACGATACTTAAGCCGTATTCCCAAAAAAGAAGTAAGCCATAATTATTGAAGTTATTATTCCCACAAGATCTGCCAGTAACATTGCTCCGATAGTATATCTTGTATTTTTAATAGATACCGCCCCAAAGTAAAGCGCAACAACATAAAAAGTTGTATCAGAACATCCCTGTAGAATAGAGCTTAGCCTGCCTGCAAAAGAATCCGGTCCGTAGATCTTCATTGTATCAATCATCATTCCCCTTGCACCGCTGCCGCTTAATGGCCTTACTATTGCTGTCGGTAAACCATCAACAAAGCGGGTATCCATACCAAGAGAGGTAAAAATATTTTTCATGCCTGTAATGATCACCTCAAAAGTTCCACTGGTTCTTAACAGACTAATGGCTACCAGCATACCAACTAAAAAAGGGATTATCTTAACTGCAGTTTCAAAACCCCCTTTTGCACCTTCAACAAAAGCATCGAAAATATTTATTTTTTTATAAAGGGCTCCGAGAATTATAGAAAGAAATATCAGCAATATTAAACCGTTACTTAATACACCCGAAAAGCTTTGTACACCCTGGAAAGATAATGTTCTCAGATAGACCATGAGCGAAACAATAATGGCTGAAATGCTTAGTATCCATACCAAAATTACAGGCTTAAAAATATTGATCTTTTGTTTATAGGATACAATAAGCATAGCGGCTACGGTGGCCACGAATGTCACTATAATACAAGGAACAAAAATGTCAGTGGGGTTTACAGCTTTTAATGAAGCCCTTGCAGCGATTATGCTAACTGGTATAAGCGTTAGCCCGGACGCATGTAAACACAGGAACATAATCTGCGCATTTGAAGCAGTGTCTTTTGCAGGATTGATTGTTTGCAGGCTTTCCATTGCTTTTATTGCAAAGGGGGTGGCTGCATTATCCAGGTTTAATAAATTGGCGGAAAAATTCATCATCATATGTCCCATAGCCGGATGATCTTTTGGTATTCCAGGAAACAGCTTTGAAAAAAAAGGAGCAACAAGTTTGGATAGAATCCTTATACCACCTGCCTTTTCAGCAATACTCAATATCCCCATGAACAGCGCCATTATGCCTATTAAGTTAATTGATATGTCAACAGCATTTCTGCAGGTAGTAATAATGCCGTCACCTGCCTGCTCTCTGTACATTAATATTTTATGTTCCGCTGTTTTCGTAAATTTCACTTCGCCGTTCTTAACCTCCTTAATGGTATCTAATGCTTTTATAATTTGCAATGGGGCAACAGCAGAATCAAGCAATTTTGTTTTTGATGTGTCGCCGGCTTTACCTACAACCATCCTGTTAAAAATATCGTTGTTGTCTGCAGAAGAAAAATATAAAAAAGCAGCAGATAGTACTGATGCTATTATAAAGCCAGCCCAAATTCTGCTTAAAGCCATATAGATTATTTATGAAGGATCAAATTACTTTTTTCAATTAATATGAAACTACATTTTTTATCAATATAAAGTTTTGCCAATACAACTGCTTTCTATTAATCAGTATATTTAATACATGAAAAAGCTGCCTAAATTCTATGTATTATTTTTTATAATTTTTAATTTTTTTATATCATCAAATGCGTTTGCACTAATGGGTAATATAGATGCACATGATCCATCTACGATTGTAAAAGATGGTACTAAATATTGGCGATACTCAACAGGCAATGGCATTTATGCATTGAAGTTGTGATTTCTTTGCCGGATAAGCTTCTCAAAATTGAAATATATAATCCCAGCCCATTATTAATGACAGAAGAGATAAATCAACAGTCGCCAAAGACGTATTTAGATATTATTCAAGCTACCAGTATGTCTGGCTTTACAATGGCATCTGATATGTTAACCTGTACTTTACTCCGAACTCTGGCAGGCTCAAAACCATCAGGCAAATTTCTTGAACTTGGAACAGGAACAGGATTGGCAACATCGTGGATACTTGACGGGATGGATAATAATTCATCATTAATTTCTATTGACAACGACATCGCTTTTTTGGGAATTGCCAAAAAATTTTTAGGCAATGATGCCCGCCTGAATTTAATTTCTTCTGACGCCGGCAAATGGATTGAAGAAAATAAGCAACAGAATTTTGATTATATTTTTGCTGATACCTGGCATGGGAAGTATCTTCTTGTGGATGAAGTATTAAATATGTTAACCAAAGGAGGGCTTTACATAATTGATGATATGCTACCCCAGCCTAACTGGCCTGATGGTCACCAGGAAAAGGCTATCAATTTAATTAAGTATTTAGAATCAAGGAAAGATTTATTCTTAACCAAACAAGTGTGGGCTACAGGGATTGTAATTGCGGCGAAAAGATAGGATGGCTATGTAATCTCCAAAGCTGTGCTGAGACAAGGTTACAGTTATGTGGGGTGAAAGACAGATCGATAATAACCTCATAAATGTTTTAGAAAAAGCAGCGCATTTACAGTAACAGAAAAAGAAAACAATCATCAAAGGGAATCAGGAAAGATCCCGTTCACACTTACACGGAACAATACGATAAACATATAAGTTAATCTACTACCCACGCAGTATATACCATACTTTTAAAATAGAGCAGTAACCCTCTTGCACAGGGACAGTACAGGAAGTATCTTTGTTGCAGAAGTTGATTGGTGTTCAACAAACATT
>JBDSAQ010000452.1:0-6769 GCA_039922095.1 Ginsengibacter sp.
CCCTTTTGAAAACAAATAATCGCCAACCAATACCGCAATTTTATTTTTCCAAATCGCATTGATCGAAAAAAATCCTCTTCTCTCTAAAGATTCATCAACTACGTCATCATGAACCAGGGTAGCAGTATGTAACAATTCAACCAAAGCAGCTGCCCTATAAGTCGATTCATTTATTGTTCCATGGAGTTTGGCGCTTAAAAAAACAAACATTGGTCTAAGTTGTTTGCCTTTTCTTTTTATAATGTATTTCATTATGGTATCAAGTAAAGATGTCTGGCTTTTAACTGCTTCACCAAACTTCTTTTCAAACAAAATTAATTCCTGTTCTATAAGATTTTTTGATAGTTGAATTTTCATAAAGCAGCAATATAAACAGAATGTAATAAATTATGATATGCCCTAATTTTTTTAAGAATAAAATTGAATAAATGATTTATTTAAAACTCATTTTTTGAGAGGTTGGATATTATTTACAAGCAGCATATTTGTTTAGATATAAGTCATAGATTACAAAATTTATGAATAAGAATTAAATTGTAAATCAAACCAAATAATAAAAAAATTGCGTGTATAATATTGGTTAATATTTTTGCAATTAGCCACCAATTCTATTTAAAAAATAAATAATTATTAATTTATGAAAAGTAAAAAAATTTTATTACTAATCTTTACTATCCTGGCATCGTTGGGTTCTTTCGCACAACAAGGTGGAACTTATGATGTTTATGATTCCACGGTTATATCTGCCAAAGGCATGGCTCAGCAAAATGAATTCTGGAACAATGCCTATAATTTTCCCGCCAAGCCACGCAACCAATGGGAACTGGGAGTTTCCGGCGGGGCTTTTACTGTAACCGGCGATGTACATGCAAAATTTCCAACAGTTGGATGGGCTGTTCATATCCGTAAAGCATTTGGTTATGTAGTTTCAATGAGGCTCCAGTATCTCAATGGTGCCGGTAAGGGATTAAACTATCTTGGTTCAAGCAATTTTGCTAAGAACAGTGCGTGGGCCCGTTATGCCGCCCCTATCACGCAGTCGAACGGCACTACGGTTACCAGGGCCGGCGCCCCCGGACCAGTTTATTATAATTATAAAACTAAAGTGCAGGATCTTTCTTTACAAGGAATATTTACCTTAAACAATATAAGATTTCACAAACAAAAGAACACAGTACTTATTTATGCAGGTGTAGGTATTGGTGGAACTTTATACCATACAATGGTTGATGCTCTTAACGCCAGTAGTCAGCCATATGTATTCCCCGCTTCCCCGACTACAAATCGTTACGAAAATAGAAAAGACATACTTGATAGATTAAAAGCATTAGGAGTTGGAGATAGTTACGAAACTCCGGCAGAATCTCATGGCGATCGTAGTGTTACAATTGGTAATAATACTTTTAAACCAAGCGGTACTGCATTAGGAGGCATTGCATTTAAATTAGGCAAGAGAGTTAACCTTGCAATTGAAGACAGGTTTACTATAATTGGAGATGATTTGTTAGATGGTCAGCGCTGGCAGGAGCAGGCATATGGTGATGCCGTACTTTCACCTAATAATGATGCTTATAATTATGCTTCAATTGGATTGAACTATAATTTTGGCTTCGGCGCCAGTTCTGTTGAACCATTGTATTGGTTAAACCCTTTAGATTATGCTTATGGTGAATTAAATAATCCACGCCACATGAAGCTTCCAAAACCAGTTTTGGATGACACAGACGGAGATGGTGTTATTGATCAGTTAGATAGAGAACCTACCACACCAGCAGGATGCCCTGTTGATGCACATGGTGTTACTAAAGATACTGACGGGGATGGTGTACCTGATTGTAAAGATAAACAGTTGATTACTCCAACAGAATGTCAACCGGTAGATGCTGACGGAGTTGGAAAATGTCCCGATCCGGAATGTTGCAAAAACATGAAGATGGATACAAGCATGAACACTTGTAGTTTAGGAGATCTTCCAACCATTTCTTTCAGAGAAAATAAAGGTGCCTTAAGCAGCGATGCAAAGTCAATGTTAGCTACAGTAGCTTCCAAACTCAAATCAAGTGCCACCTGTAATATAACCGTTACCGGATATCCTGCAGCATCAAAGGCTTCCCAGGCGTTATGTAACAGGAGAGGAGATGCTATAAGAATGTATTTAACGGAGAGTGAAGGTATTAGTGGAGATAGAATAACAACAACTTGCGAAATTGGAGGTGGTGATGTTAACACAGTAGATATTAAAAGTTCAGTTCAATAAGTTCACTTTTTATCAAGATCAGCCTTTCCCCCTGGGGAAGGGTTTTTTATGCAGTAATTTCAATTATCAAAATTTTAACCACGGATATGTCTATCTGAATGATTAAAACCTGATTTTTGATTTGAATAACTTAATTTTGCCCTCTTTTATGCGACTATTTTGCATTTTCATCATAACATTCATTTCTTTTTCCTGTACAAGTGATTTTGGGAAGATTCTTAAAAGCACTGATTACGATTATAAGCTAAAAAAGGCAGATGAATATTTTACCAGGAAGAAATATAAAAATGCAGAACAACTTTATATAGAACTTTTTCCTGTATTTAAAGGCACTGAAAAATTTGAAGAGTTATATTACAAATATGCATTTTGTTCTTATAATCAAAGAAATTATGCAGATGCAGAAAACCTCTTTAAAGGTTTTTTAGAGGTGTTTCCCAACAGTACTAAAGCAGAAGAAATATCCTATTTACATGCATATACATTTTATTTGCAATCTCCTAAAATAGAATTGGAACAGGTTAATACATTAAAAGCTATAGGGATGATGCAAACCTTTATTAATAATCATGCCGGCTCACCACGTATTAAAGAAGCAACCGAAATTATTGATGCTAGCCGTGCAAAACTTGAAATAAAAGAATTTAGAAATGCCGATCTCTACTATAATTTACAGCATTACAGGGCTGCGGCAATTGCCTTTGCAAACTTATTAAATAACTATCCGGAATCTGCTAAAGGAGATGAATATAAATTAATGACTGTAAAAGCATATTATCAATTTGCACGAATGAGCATTAGTGAAAAACAGCAGGAACGCTATGAAAAAGTTGTAGAGGAATTTAATGATTTTACAGACCGTTACCCTGAAAGTAAAATTTTAAAGGAAGCAGAAGTTTATAATAATTTAAGTTTAAATCATATAAAACAATTTCAAAATGAGCAAACTAAGACGACAACAAAGCGCTAATACAAGTAATGTTGTTGAAACTAAAAATCTTACTGATATAAAAGCTAAAACCGGTAATTTGTATGAGTCAATTGCAGTAATTGCCAAGAGGGCAAACCAAATAAATATATCATTAAAGGAAGAGCTTCATAATAAGCTTGAAGAGTTTGCCAGTCATACTGATAGCCTTGAAGAAATACATGAAAACAAAGAGCAGATTGAAATTTCAAAAGCTTACGAAAGAATGCCTAACCCGGCTTTGCTGGCTACTACAGAATTCATGGATGATAAAGTTTACTATCGTAAAAATGAAGATGATTTGTTTAGTTAATAAATAACTTCTTAATTCTATTTAAACTAATTCTTATTAAAGTTTAGTTATGAAATATATTTAGCGACGATTAATAATATCGTCGTTTCTTTTTAAAATATGTTCTCAGGGAAGAAAATATTATTAGGAGTTACAGGAAGCATTGCTGCTTATAAAGCAATTTTACTGGTACGTTTACTAATTAAAGCAGGAGCCGAAGTAAAAGTTATTCAAACACCTTCTTCCCGGGATTTTGTTTCTTCACTTACTTTTTCCACGTTATCCAAAAATAAAGTTCTAACTGATCTCTTTGATGAAGCCTCATGGTCAAATCATGTAATGCTTGGCAGATGGGCTGATGTAATGATAATTGCACCGGCAAGCTGTAATACTTTATCTAAAATGGCCGGCGGCCAGTGCGATAATTTACTTTTAGCGGTTTATCTTTCCGCAACCTGTCCTGTTATTGTTGCTCCGGCAATGGATGAGGATATGTGGCGTCACCCTGCAACTCAATTTAATTTATCTAAAATAAGCTCGTATGGGAATATAGTTTTACCTGTTAATAAAGGAGAACTTGCCAGTGGATTAATTGGAGATGGCCGTATGGCTGAGCCGGAAGATATCATACGGTGTTTACAGAATTTTTTTTCATACGGCAACCAACTTAAAGGCGAAATAGCGTTAGTTAATGCTGGCCCCACACATGAAGCTATAGACCCTGTAAGATTTATTAGTAATCATTCTTCAGGAAAAATGGGAATAGCAATAGCAGAGGAACTTGCAAAAAAGGGTGCATCTGTTACTTTAGTATTAGGACCTTCCTCAATACCAGTTTCAGGAAATATTAATACAATAAAAGTTACATCTGCAGAGGAAATGTATAATACCTGTGTAGGCTATATTCCACATGCATCTATAATTATAATGGCTGCAGCAGTGGCGGATTATACACCTCTTACCATAGGCAAAGAAAAAATTAAAAAAGCTGATGATACTTTGGTTTTGGATTTAAAAAAAACTAAGGATATTTTAAAAGAAGCCGGAAAAATTAAAAAAACCGGTCAGACTTTGGTGGGTTTTGCACTTGAAACAAATAATGAAAAAATAAATGCACAAAAGAAATTGGTTGAAAAAAATGTGGATATGATTGTTCTAAATACCCATAATGATAAAAATGCAGCATTTAAATCCGGCATAAACAAAATAACTATTTTTGATAAGCGTGGCAATGAATATAATTTTGAAGCAAAGCCTAAAAAAGAAGTCGCCAGGGATATTATAAATACGATTATACAATATAGGAATGTATAGAATAGTAATTTTTATTTGTCTTATTGTGGTCTCACAGCATTGTGTGGCCCAGGAATTACGTGCACGAGTTAGTGTAATCAGCAACAGGGTGGGAACTACTGTTAATAAAAAAACCTTCCTTACTTTGCAAACTGCACTTAATGATTTTATTAATAATCGCAAATGGACAAATGACAATTTTAAAACCGGTGAAAAAATCGATTGCAGTTTTTTATTAAACCTTGAGCAGGGTACTGATGCTAATGTATACAAAGCATCTTTAACTATGCAATCCGCCAGACCTGTATTCAACTCTTCATATGCATCACCGATTATTAATTTTCAGGATAATGATATCACTTTTAAATATGTAGAATTTCAGCAACTTGATTTTAATGAAAACAGGGTTTCGGGTACAGATGCACTTGCATCAAATCTTACTGCTGTTATTGCTTATTATATCAATTTAATTATTGGGCTGGACTATGATTCATTTTCACAAAGAGGTGGAGATGCATATTTACAAAAAGCACAAAATATTGTAAACAATTCTCCGGAAGGAAGGAATATTTCAGGATGGAAAGCTTTTGATGGAACCCGCAACAGGTACTGGTTAATAGAAAACTTATTGAATAGCCGCTACACGCTGATACATGACGCTTACTATGCATATTACAGGCTTGGGTTAGATAATATGTATGATAATGAAGTGAAAGCCCGTACAGAAGTGCTGAATGTATTAAGCCTTCTCAATACTTTTAATGTTGATAACCCAAACACAATGGTATTGCAATTTTTCTTCCAGGGAAAATCAGAAGAATTGCTAAAACTATTTTCTAAAGCTTCCTCTTCTGAAAAAGTAAGAGCTCTGGAGTTTTTGCAAAAAATAGATATTTCTAATTCTTCTAAATATAAAGAAGGACTAAAATGAAAAGGGGTTTTATATTAGTACTTGTTTTTATTATCGCCTCCTGCAACAAAAGCAATTACATTCCACCAGGTATTATCAAACCAATCCAAATGCAAAATCTATTCTGGGATATCATCAGGGGAGATATATTAGCGCAGGAGATAATTAAGAAAGACTCCACACAAAATATTAAGAACACAAGTTTTGCAATTACTGAAAAGATTTTTGCAGTTCACAATGTAGATCGGATAAAGTTCGAAAAAAGTATAGCTTTTTATGAGAAACACCCTCTATTAATGAAAACCATTTTTGATAGTTTAAATGCTATTAAAACAAGAAAAAATTTTGCAGATGTTGAAAGGAAATTTACAAAAGAAAAGAATTATCATTTGCCCCATAGCATAAAGATACCATGAACAAAGTTTTTGAAAATGCCAGTGAAGCCATCTTTGATATTAAGGATGGTTCAATACTTATGTTAGGAGGATTTGGCTTATGCGGTATTCCCGAAAATTGTATTGCTGCATTGGTAAAAAAAGGAATTAAAAACCTCACGTGTATTTCAAATAATGCAGGTGTTGATGACTTTGGAATTGGGTTAATGTTACAACAGCGTCAGGTAAAAAAAATGATATCTTCTTATGTTGGTGAAAATGCTGAATTTGAAAGACAACTATTGCATGGTGAACTCGAAGTTGAATTAATACCACAAGGCACATTAGCTACCAGATGCCTGGCAGCAGGATATGGAATGCCTGCCATATATACTCCGGCTGGTGTTGGTACAGAAGTAGCTGATAGAAAAGAATTAAGATCTTTTAATGCGAAAGACTATTTACTCGAATATGCTTTTGATGCAGATTATGCATTGGTAAAAGCATGGAAAGGTGATAAAACGGGTAATCTTATTTATAAAGAAACCGCCAGAAATTTTAATCCATTAATGGCAATGGCTGGTAAAATAACCATTGCAGAAGTTGAAGAATTAGTAGAGCCGGGGGCCCTGGATCCTGACCAGGTACATACGCCAGGTATTTATGTTCACAGAAT
>JBDSAQ010000453.1:0-4452 GCA_039922095.1 Ginsengibacter sp.
ATGGCATATGGCAAAGGTCTGGCGAGGGTGGTCATGAGCCTCCTGCACAAAAAATACTAGAAGCTTTTGGCTTTACCACAAAAACAGGGTTTAACCCCAGAGACCTTGACCTCGGTGACAGCACAAAATTAAAAGGAGATGAAATTAAGCCTTCCTATTTTGTACGTGTAGATACTTCACTGCCGGTTTCAATAAGGCAAATAAGTTCTTATCATGGATGTTGCCATCAAACAGAGAGACTGATGTGGTATACTAAAGGCACCTCTACTCTCAATATAGTTGTTCTCCAAATTCCAATAGATGCTCAAACCGTGTTACCACGCAGGGGCTTATCCAGTTCACCATCAAGCGGTACAATGAGCCCCACAGGGCCTTTTGGATTTAGAGTTGGACTTAATGACTGGTCAGATGCTACTAAAACACCTGGGAATAAAATTGGTTTACGGGTGTGGAAGGCTTTTGATCAAAATGGAATCCTTATTACTAATTCCTACATTATTTCTAATGATTACCTGGGCACTACCTCCACTAATTATGACTATAATGATAATACCTATTTCGTTACTAACATGAGACCTGAAACAGGTACATCTTTCTCTTCAACCTTAAGCGCCACTCCTTCTGCTTTGGATTTTGGTACAAGGATCCTTCAGACCACTGATTCTTTACAGCTAAATATTAAGAATAATGGTCAAACATATACTGATGGCTCAAGTGATCCGACACTTACAATATCTTCTATTAATATTATTGGTGAAAATCGCTTTGAATTTTCGGCCGCCTTACCGGCAAATACTGTTTTAACCCCTCAGCAGCTATCTGCAATAAAGATTAAGTTTAAGCCCTTAACACAAGGATTAAAAATCGCTGATTTACTTATTTATTATAATAATTCACAAAGCCCGCTGAGGGTGCCGCTCTATGGTATTGGCAGGGCAACTGATTCTGCAGTTATAGTAAATGCCAGGATAAAGAGTGGATACTCCAATCCAATAATTATCAATGGCAAAACCTGGAGCCCTGATACCCCATACGCTTTTGATAACCTTGAGCCTTACACCAATTCTGCTTTATCGCAAATTGCAGGAACAGATGAAGATTCTTTATACTTTAGAGAGCAATCTTCCAATGCAGATAAAAAACCTTTCAGGTATGAGATACCATTGCCTAATGGCAGGTATGTGGTAAGATTACATTTTGCCGAAGTTTATTGGGGAGCCCTCGGTACAGGATTAACGGGTGGTGCAGGTTCAAGGGTAATGAGTGTAAAGCTGGAGAACCAGTTGCGCTTAATAAATTATGATATTGTACAGGATGCGGGTGCTGCTACTGCAGTAATTAAAAATATTCCTGTAACTGTTATTGACGGAAAATTAAATATTAATTTTTCTGCTACAGTTAACAGGCCTTCACTAAGTGCTATTGAAATTTACAGCTTTGTGGGTGCATCACCAAGACCTGCAATAGCTGCCAACAGTGCAGTTCTGATGCCTGAAATACTTCCAGGTCAAAGTATAAAAGTATTTCCAAACCCATTACACAACACCTTCAATATTAAATTTGCAGAGAAATACGACGGAAATATTTCCATTCAAATTATTGATTTAATTGGAAGAGTTTATCAGGTTAGTAAAACAAAATTAAAAGGGGAAATACTATTGAAAGCAGACATCTCCAAACTATCATTGAATCCGGGAATGTATTTTTTAAAGATAGACGCGGAAGGAAAAAAATCTGAAATAATAAAGGTAATAGTTCAGTAATTATTTACTGCACCAGAATATTAAAAGCCCTGAGAAGTTAATTTCTTTCAGGGTTTTTTAATTCATTAACTCGTCTTTTTATTTACTTTGAAAGCCTGATATAAAATTTAATCAATTTTAAAAATTAGATCAGGTGTTTCTTATCTAAGTACAATAAATTTAAACACCACTATATTGCAGTTAATAAATTTGTTTAATGAATAATAAGCTGCAACAATTAGCGCTTGAGTTGGAAGGGGAATTGTATTTTGACAATACGATGCGTATTTTATATGCTACTGATGCATCTGCTTACAGGGAAATACCGCTTGCAGTAGCTATCCCAAAGTCAGTGAATGATATTAAAAAAATTATTGCTTTTGCCGGTTTTCAAAATACTTCGATAATACCGAGAACTGCAGGTACAAGTCTGGCAGGACAGGTAGTGGGCAAGGGTATAGTGGTAGATGTATCAAAATACTTTACGAAAATACTCGAACTGAATGATACAGAAAACTGGGTAAGAGTACAACCTGGTGTAATCAGGGATGAACTTAATATGTATCTGAAACAATATGGACTTTTTTTTGCGCCTGAAACATCCACTGCCAACAGGGCTATGATTGGTGGTATGGTAGGTAATAATTCCTGTGGTTCTAATTCTGTAGTATACCAAAGTACCCGTGAACATTTGCTTTCAGTAAAAGCATTGTTAAGCGATGGCTCAGAGGTGGAATTTAAAGCGCTGAACATAGAAGATTTTCATAGCAAATGTGAGGGCAGTACTTTAGAAGCTGATATATATAGAACTACCCGCAGTTTACTCAGCAACTATGATAACCAGTTAGAAATCAAAAAAGAATTTGCCAAGAAAAGTGTAAAAAGAAGAAACACAGGATATGCTGTTGACATACTAATGGAAGCAGCACCCTTTACCATTGGAGGTGAAGATTTTAATTTTTGTAAACTTATTGCAGGCTCAGAAGGTACACTGGCATTTATTACAGAGATCAAGCTTAATGTTGTACCACTTCCGCCTAAAGATGCAGGGTTATTATGCGTTCATTTTAATTCCATTGATGAGGCATTAAGGGCTAACCTGATCGCTTTAAAATATAAGCCTGGCGCCAGTGAACTAATAGATCACTATATACTTGAATGTACTAAAGATAATATTGAGCAGATACAAAACAGATTTTTTGTGCAGGGTGATCCGGCTGCTATTTTGGTAATAGAATATTCAGGAGCCAACAGGGATGAAGTAATCGAAATTGCAAAACATGTAGAGGCGGAAATGAGGTCTGCAGGATTAGGTTATCATTTTCCATTACTGTTTGGAGATGATACCAAAAAAATATGGACATTACGCAAAGCAGGCCTTGGTCTCCTTAGTAATTTGCCTGGTGATGAAAAAGCTGTTCCTGTAATTGAAGACACTGCTGTAGATGTAAATGACTTACCTGCATACATCCGGGAGTTTAATGAGATATTGAAGAAGTATAATTTGCATTCTGTGCATTATGCACATGCAGGCTCTGGTGAACTGCATTTACGCCCTATCATTAATTTAAAAACAATTGAAGGCAACCAGTTGTTCCACACTATTGCTGAAGAAATTTCCATGTTGGTAAAAAAATACGACGGTTCATTAAGTGGTGAACATGGCGACGGACGGTTGCGGGGAGAGTTCATTCCAAAAATGGTGGGTGAAAAAAACTATCAATTGCTGAAAAAAATAAAATATACCTGGGATCCGAAAAACATTTTCAATCCGAATAAGATTGTTGATACCCCTTCTATGAATACAATGTTACGTTATACACCGGGCAATAAAGCACCTGTATTCAATACTATATTCCGATACCATAACCAGGATGTATTACAACATGCTGAACAATGCAATGGTTCAGGTGATTGTCGTAAAACTGAATTATCAGGCGGTACTATGTGCCCCTCATTCATGGCAACACGAAATGAAAAAGATACCACAAGGGCAAGGGCAAATATATTGAGAGAATTTCTCACCAATTCCACTAAACTAAACAGGTTTGATCATAAAGAAATAAAAGATGTAATGGATCTCTGCCTTAGTTGTAAGGCTTGTAAATCTGAATGTCCTTCTAACGTGGATATGGCTAAACTCAAAGCGGAATTTCAACAGCACTATTATGATGCTAATGGTATTCCCTTTCGTTCGTGGCTGATTGCCAATTTTAATAATTCTGCGAAGCTTGGTGCATTGATACCAGGCCTGTATAATTTTATGATGACGGGTAAGGGCATTAGTAAGCTTGTAAAAAAAATTTCCGGATTTGCAATTGAGCGCTCAATGCCTTCATTGCATAAAATTACATTGAGAAAATGGTATGAAAAGAGAAACCCCAGCCCCCGTTCCCTGAAGGAGGGGAGCCACAACCCAACTAAAAAAGTTTATTTGTTTTGTGATGAGTTTACAAATTACAATGATACAGAAATAGGGATTAAGGCTATCCTTCTTTTGGAGAAACTTGGGTATGAAGTATTGATACCTGAACATGAAGAAAGCGGCAGAGCCTGGCTTTCAAAAGGATTATTGCGTAGCGCAAAAAAGATCGCACAAAAAAATATCGCAATGCTAAGTTCACTGATTAGTGAAGATTCGCCGTTGATTGGTATTGAGCCTTCTGCTATTCTTACTTTCAGAGATGAATATTTGGATTTAGCAGATGAC
>JBDSAQ010000454.1:0-10887 GCA_039922095.1 Ginsengibacter sp.
GTTAATGGTACATTAAGGCCCGATGGATCTGTTTATAATGGTCCTTCGATTCCGGCATTAACCAATGTTCAGCAAACTCAAAAAGATTTTCTTTTCAGAGTAGTTAGGGGGGGATATTATGGACACCCTAATTTATTACGGGGCGAATATGTTATGAACGGAGGAAATCCTACCAACTCTTTAGATTCCGGGCAGGTAAATGATTATCCTGTAGGTACAAGGCCAGATAAAAATTGGCGGGGATACTCTTTTGACTTTCAAACAAACATGTCGCCTAACGGGGCAATTGAATATAAAAGTAATACATTCAACGGCGCTTTAAAAGGTGCATTACTTGTGGTGAGATATAGTAAACACGATGATATTATTACATTATACCCCGGGGGAACAAATAAGGATATTATAAGCTCAATTGAAGGCCCCTCAATAGAAGGGTTTTCTGGTTTTATTGATCCCCTTGATATTATAGAAGATGTGAAAACCGGGAATATATATGTTTCCGAATATGGTCGCACCGGGAGGATAATTCTTCTCCGCCCTAAATTTATTTCAGCAGGTTCTGCACCGGAAAAATGAAACACCTATAAAGAAAAATATTGAAATCCGATAGGGCATCGTAGCTGCTGTTATGAGGGTATAAGGCTGATATATTTTGGGTAATGTTTTTTTCTATAATCTATTCATTAATTTTCTTACCCGTTTTATCTTCAATCCAGTTCTATCCAAACCGGAGCATGATCACTCGACTTTTCCCATCCACGAACATTACGATCCACCCCGGCAGCAATAAGGCGTTTGCTAAGGTGCGGACTAAGAAGGAAATGATCAATACGTAAGCCTGCATTGCGGCCATATGCATTACGGAAATAATCCCAAAATGTATAAATGATCTCATCAGGATAAAGTTTTCTTATTGCATCAGTCCATCCCTGCGCCATAAGTGTTTTAAAAGCTGCACGGGTCTCAGGCCTGAACAGGGCATCATTTAACCAACGCTCGGGCTTATAAACATCAAGCTCCGTAGGCATTACATTATAGTCTCCGGTTAATACAACCGGAATATCAGCAGCAAAAAGCTCAGCGGCATGAATAGTCAATCTTTCAAACCAACTCAGCTTGTAGTCAAACTTTGGGCCGGGGGCAGGATTACCATTTGGCAGGTAGAGACAACCCACCACTATGCCATTAATCGTTGCCTCAATATAACGGCTGTGGCTATCTTCCTCATCACCGGGGAGCACTCTGCGTAATTCTTCAGGCTTACCAATACGGCTTAAAATAGCCACACCATTCCAACTCTTTTGCCCATGCCAAATAGCATTATAGCCTGCATCAATTATAGCTTGTTCAGGAAACTTTTCCTGTGGTGTCTTTAACTCCTGCAGGCACACAACGTCCGGCGTTGTTTCACCAAGCCAGCGAAGCAATACAGGTAAGTGTCCGTTTACTCCATTTACATTATAGGTGGCTATTCTCATGATAAAAATTGTTTGATTTATTTGTTAAGGTAAAAATAAGAGAGCGTTGTTAAAGATAAGAAGCAATTATAAAATAACTAAAAGTCAGGCAAGTTGAAATTCAGGGTTTGATAATCGTTACCAGCAGGGTGTAATATGGAAAAGTTTCAGATTCAGATTCTCAGGAAACCTAAATTACTACAGAATCAAAAAATATCTTTACGCCAAATTAACCAGCAATGAAAAAAGTGATTGTAATAGCGTTGACCTTGTTTTTATTTACAAAAAATTATGCCCAAACAGCAACGAATGGAAATGCTAAAATTTCAGGTAGAGTTGTTGATTCATTATCCGGCCAGCCATTAGATTATGCAACTATTACTGTGTTTTTAAAAGGTGAAAAGAAACCCTTTACCGGTACTACGACCAACACTTCAGGTAAGTTTCAAATTACCGGTATACCCTCCGGCATTTTTACTGTTATAGTGGAGTTCATTGGTTATTTAAGTTTCGCTGATGATAATATCCTGGTTAAAGATCATGCGGCACTTGATTTAAAAAATATTTTCTTAGTAAAAAAACAAACCACTCTCAAAACTATTAATATAACAGCCCCTGGTAACCTGATCGAAAATAAAATTGATAAGATTGTATTCAATGCAGAGAGGGATCTAACTTCTCAAACCGGAGTTGCAACTGATATATTAAAAAAAGTTCCGCAGGTGTCGGTAGATGTAGATGGAAATGTTGAATTATCAGGCAGTTCAAGTATCCGTTTTTTGATTAATGGAAAGCCATCTTCAGCCTTTGGAAATACCATTGCTGATGTATTGCAATCTATCCCCGCAAGCCAGGTTAAAAGTATTGAAGTGATAACTAACCCCGGTGCAAGATATGATGCACAGGGGCTTGGCGGCATCATCAATATTATCTTAAAAAAGAATTCTGCAAGGGGTATTAATGGAAATTTATCTCTAACTGCAGGTACAAGAATGGAAAACGGATCGTTCAATTTTAATGCACGTAAAGGAACATTTGGATTTAATGCTTTTGTTAGCGGTAATGTGAGGCCTTCTGCTAAAACGTTTACAAAATTCACCCGCACTTCATCCGATGCCGTCAATAAATCAATAATATTATTGCGCCAGGATGGTACCAATAATTTTAGGAGACATGGTTACCAAACCGGAGGCGGGTTTGATTGGACATATAAAGAGAAGAATAGTTTTTCCGGCACATTATCATACAATAATTTTGGTAACAATGGAATGGGCTCTATCAACCAAACTATGACTGAGTTTGATGCTGCAGAAATTCTTCTTTCTAATATGGAAATTAAAAATGCCAGCAAAAATACCTTCCGTTTTCACAATATAGATGCTGGCCTGAATTATAAAAGAACTTTTAACAAAGAAGACCAGGAACTGGAAATAAGTTTAAACACAAGCCTTGGAAATAATTTGTTTACCGGAGGTAATAGCCAGTTGATACAGCCTAAAGACTCTCTTTTTTATGGCACTGATAATAAAAATACCGGCAAAGAAAATGAAACAGAAATTGAGATAAACTATACTCAGCCATTAAAGAAAGATATGAGTCTTGGTACAGGTGGTAAGCTAAGTTTTTTTGATATTATGAGCAATTCCAACGTATCAATGTATCAACCTCAGCTAAAAAGTTTTTTATATAATACTGCCTTATCTAATTCACTTACTTACCATCAAAAAGTATATGCTTTTTATACTGAATTTAATTTCCCAGTATTTAAATTCTTTGATGCCAGGGTTGGGGGAAGATATGAACGCACTGAAATAAATTCTTTTTATTCCAATGCTCAGCAACAGGCAAAAACTCCGGGATATAACACATTTGTTCCATCAATATTTTTTTTAAAGAAGATTGGAGAGAAACAAACTATAAAGCTTAGCTATTCAAAAAGAATTGAAAGGCCCGACTATGGCGATCTTAACCCTTTTATTAATACCAGCGATCCGCAAAATATTACCGCCGGCAATCCATATCTTTTGCCTGAAACAGGCAACCGGTATGAGTTGGCTTACAGTAAGGACATGGGCACAACAGGTTTATTCATGGTCAACTTTTTTTACAGGGCTAACAATCATGATATACAGCCTTTCATTGTTTATTATTCATCTTTTAAAGCAGGCGATTCAATCTATAAAAATGTTTCAGTAAGCACACGTGAAAACATAGGGACGGAAAAAAATGTCGGTGTTAATTTGTTTGGAGATTTGCATATTTCATCCAAATTAAATCTGCGAAGCAATGTCTTTGTTTTTCATAGGCATACTATCAATGTACTTAATCCGGGTTTTAATTCTACAAGCTTTAATTACCGCTTTAATCTTAATGCCAGCTACCAGTTTTCTAAATTGCTGGCAGCCGAATTTTTTGGGAACTTTAATTCTGCCAGGCATGAAGCGCAGGGAAGGTATCCCTCTTTTACTTCCTACAGTATGGCTATTCGTCAACAGTTTTGGAATAAGAATGGAAGTATTGCACTTACAGCTACTAACCCTTTTAATAAATATGTGAATCAGGCAACTGTAATTTTTGGCCCCGGGTTCCTGGTAAACAGTGTTCGTAAAATTCCATTCAGATCTATTGGAATAAATTTTACATGGAAGTTTGGTAAGCTGGAGTTTAAAAAGAATAAAGAGGAAAATAATACGAATCTGAACCCACCGTTAGTTGATTAAACTCTTTTGAAAGCCAGGGTTTGAGAAAGAAATTTAAACAGCCAATATCCTTTTACTTTTAAACAGTTATCTTTTGTAATCCACGCAACTGAATCCCACTCTTTTCCATTTTTTGCAACATAAATTTTTCCATCCTCCCATTCTTTATCTTCAGTATTATATTTAAGGCCTCTGAGTACTTCCATACCAATCCACTTTCTCGAACGTAAAGATTTGTCAGGATTTTTATTATCAACCCTTAACTCCATAGGCTGGCTTTTATCATCGGTATCTTTAAACCATAATATTTTTGCCTTATAAATATTATTTTGCTTATAAATTTCAACTTTAAGATTATTCTGAATTGTAATCCATTTTCCTAAAATAGCATCTGCATTGTTTTGTGCTTTTATTCCCACTACACCAAAAACCAAGAACAACAAAAAACATGTTTTTTTTACTGGCATATTTTAACCCGGTTATAATTAAAATTTGTTTGTGTAGTTTGTTAGTTGGTACTTTCTTAAATATGGTTGGGTGAAGATTTGTTAACCGGGGAGTTACAGCACATTAAAACAGGATGTCTTCAAAATTCAGATATATTGTTGCGAATAAAAAGTTTTGGCAAACCCAACCTTTTGCTTATTTCGTTACAACTATGTAAATAAAACATCCTGATTTATTGGAGCCATATACACAACTGATACATGCCTGTATTAACAGGGACAGATATTCTCAAAACATGCTGTATAAGTTATTTGCACCAAAAATGTTTTCCGTATGTCTTAGATACTCAAAAAACAGGGAAGAGGCGGAAGAGATAGTGCAGGAGGGATTTGTACAGGTTTTCAGATCTCTTCATAATTTTAAATTTGCCGGCTCATTTGAAGGGTGGATAAGAAAGATAATGGTGTATGCTGCAATACAATATTACCGAAGCAAGTCAAAAATGCACCCTGTAATAAATATCGATTCACTTAATACAGAAGAAACAGGAAGTGAAAACATTATAGCCCAATTAGGGAAAAAAGAATTATTGAAAATGGTTCAGCAACTGCCCACAGCTTATCGAATGGTTTTTAACCTATATGTTTTTGAAGGAATGAAGCATCGTGAAATTGCAAGCCTTTTGAATATATCCGAAGGCACCTCTAAATCTAATTTTTTCGATGCAAAAAAAATTTTGCAAAGAGTAGTCACAAATAGTTTAAAAATAGCTAAACCAAATTATTGATGGATAAAAATTTACAAGATATTGAAGATCTGTTTAAGGAAGCTCTGGAGAATGGTGAAGAACAACTTCCGCCAAGAGTATGGAATAACATTGAGCATGTTCTTGACAAGGATAGTTTGGTTAACATCAAAAAAAAATATAACAGTTTAAAAAAATTAGCTGCGCTATTATTATTTCTCCTCATAAGCTTTAGCATCTATGAATTATCAAAAAACCATGACACAGGTTCGAAAAAGGAGGGTGATGTTACAGCTAAAGACGAGATGTTAAAAAGTGCAAATGATAAAATGACGGTAGAGAAAAGGCATAATAATCTTAAAAAACAATTTGACCCGGGTAGAGGACCAAATACAATAAATAAAAATACGGGAAGTAAAAATTATTTTAGTGTTCTGGCTAACCAGGAGAAAGTTATGTCTAAAAATTCTTCTGATGTAAAAACCACCCGGATCTTTCATAATAATTATGAAGATAAAATAAACTTAAAGAAATTTGGAACGGTTAAGGACGAGCCAATGTTAAATGCGAAGGATGATAGACAAATTGATATACAATTACAATATTCAGGATATTTAAATTTACCAAACGAAAAAATAAGCAAAATACGCTTAGATTCAATTAAGCTCCGTAGCCCGTTAGCGTTAATCAAACTTGTTTCTTCTGCGGATACTAAAAAAGCGCAGGAAAAAAATAAAAAATTAAAAGATAGAAAAACATCACCCTTTTCGGCTACTATCTTTTTTTCGCCGGATTTAGCAAGTTATCACCTTGAAGATGACAAAGATGATAACCAGCCTGACGATGCCAGTACATTTCACAAAAAAGAAACACACGACTTATCATCAACCTCCGGTGCGTTGATAGACTATAAACTTAACAAGAGGTGGAGTCTTCAATCGGGCATTACTTTTTCCAATACAAATATTACCCTTCACCCTAAAACTATTTATGCCCAGGTTGATAACACCGGTAATATAAAGTACCGGATAAATGCGTCTTCAGGTTATGGATTTGTTTTACCATCTTTCAGCATTAACCCCAATGTAGGAGATAGCTTATATGTATTCACTTCTACACATGATTTACAATACATTGGTATTCCTTTGGCGATAAAATATAATACCATAAAAGGCAATTTTAATTTTAATGCATTTGCGGGTACCTCTTTAAATTTCTTAATAAAGAGCACAATTGAAACTCTGGTAGAAAAAGGAACCGATAACGAAGTTGAAGTACTTAATAAGTTACGCGGCTTAAAGAGAATTTATTTCAGTGCCTTAGCCGGCATAGGGATGGAGTATGGCTTGAATAGAAAGTTTGCATTGGTATTTTCACCAACAATAAGATTTGCTTTGAACTCAATAAATAAAAATGCACCTGTAAAATCATATCCCAATTCATTCGGATTATCTGCAGGTATTAAAATGGGATTATAGAAAAATATTTTCAAATAATATTTAGCACAGCCCAACCAATTCTTCAAATTCATACTACTATTTAAATACATGCCATATTAAACATTGGTATGAGGAATATAAAGCCACAACCTGTAAGGGTGGTAATTGTTGAAGCCTGGTTTTTAAAAAACCTCTATTGCAATTCAACAAACTTTCACTTTGATAAAGTTTTAAAATGAAACAAAAAATCTTACTCCTGCTTATTAGTTCATTTCCAATTTTGGCAATGTCACAAAAAAAAGTAACGCTTAGTGGCTACGTAAAAGATGGAAAGACCAGTGAAGTATTGATCGGTGCAACAGTTTATATCACTAATGAGAAAAGAGGTACTACAACTAATTCATATGGTTTCTATTCTATCTCAGTAAAGGAAGCAGATTCAATAGGCGTTGTTATTTCATACCAGGGATATAATCCAAAAATATTAACATCAAAAGGAACTAAAAGCCAGTCATTTGATTATGTACTTGAAGAAAGATCGCATGAGATGGCTGAAGTTGTCACCAGCTCAGTAAAAAATGATAATAATGTTACCAAAGCAAGGATGAGTGTTATCAATATTCCTATGAAACAAATAAGAACATTGCCTGCTATTGCCGGTGAAAGAGATGTTTTAAAAATTGTTCAGCTCTTACCAGGTGTTCAATCAGGACAGGAAGGTACCACGGGATTTTATGTGAGAGGTGGAAATACAGACCAGAATCTTGTTCAGTTAGATGAGGCTACAGTTTACAATCCAAATCATTTGTTTGGATTGTTCAGCACTTTTAATACCAATGCTTTAAATAGTGTTACCCTCATTAAAGGTGGCTACCCTGCTCAGTATGGAGGAAGGTTAAGTTCCATTTTAGACATCACTATGAAGGAGGGGAATAAGAAAAAATTCAGCGGTGAAGGAGGTATCGGATTTATTTCTTCTAATCTAACTCTACAGGGACCCATAAAGAAAAACAAATCATCATTTATAATTTCTGCAAGAAGAACTTTTTTGGATCTTATTGCTAAAGCTGTTCTTCCTAAAAATAAAAATAATACCAACTATTATTTTTACGATATAAATGCCAAAGTAAACTTCGAACTCGGTAAAAACGATAAACTATTTATTAGTGTATTTAAAGGATTGGATAATGCAAAATATACAGGCTCAAGCAGCCTGAATTATGGTATCAATTTCGGCAACAGTACTGCTACTGCAAGATGGAATCATTTATTTGGAAAGAAATTATTTGCCAACACTTCTTTTATTTACAATGATTATCATTTAAGCCTTACAACTATACAGGATCAGTATTACGCACAGTTGTATACCGGTATAAAAGATGTGAATTTAAAAACTGATCTCAGTTATTTCCCTTCATCATCGCATACAATAAAGGCAGGATTTAATTATTCATACAGCACTTTATTTCCATCAAGTATTTCAGCTAAAATTCCCAGGAATAAAAATATCAACAAGCCCAATTTAGACAGCATACAAAAACAGTACTCGTCGCAGATGGCTTTTTATCTGAATGATGATATAACCATGTCAGAAAATCTGAGTGCAGGTTTAGGGGTAAGAGTTCCGGTATTCATAAAATCTAATATTCATTATTTGCGATTTGAACCGAGGGCAACTATAAAGTACCAGTTGGATGATGCAACATCCATAAAAGCAGCTTATACGGTTATGAACCAGTTTCAGCATTTGGTTCCGAGCAGCACTGCATCGCTGCCTACAGATATCTGGGTAAGCAGCAGTAAGATAGTAAAACCACAAACAAGCCAGCAGGTCGCATTAGGTTTATTTAAAAATTTCAAGGACAATACTTACGAAGCAAGTATAGAAGGTTATTATAAAACCATGAAAAACCAGGTGTTGTTTAAAGAAGGCGCTCAATCATTACAGCAGGCTAATATTGATACCAGGCTTACTTTTGGCAAAGGAAGCAGCTATGGCGCAGAACTATTTATAAAAAAGAATGCAGGTAGGTTAACGGGCTGGCTGTCTTACACTTTGTCATGGACAAATCAAAAATTTGATTCCTTAAATTATGGCAGAGAGTTTCCTTTTACTTACGATAAGCGCCACAACCTTTCGATAGTTGGCACTTACGATTTTAATAAGCATTGGACGTTCTCTTCTGCTTTTGTTTTTACTTCCGGCGGAGCGTTTACATTGCCGACAGGCCGGGCAACAGTATATGGTGATGGCTCTTTGTATGACGGCACTTATTATGACTATAGTAGCAGAAATAATTATCGCTTTCGATCGTATCACCGGTTAGATGTGAATGCTATTTACCACAGGTCCCGGAAAATATTTCGCAAAACGTACGATTCAGAATTAGTAATAAGCATATACAATTTGTATAGCCGCCGCAACCCATACTTTATTTATTTAACAAAGGACGCTTTTACGGGGCAGGTGCTCGCAAAAGAAGTTTCGTTGTTACCTGTTATCCCCAGTGTTAGTTACAATTTCAAATTTTAGTCTTATACTATGAAAGCCATTTTTTCTATATCAATTTTTCTCTGTGTAATAATATTATGTTCCTGCGAGAAAATAGTTACCATTAAGCAGCAACAGTATCAAAGTAAATTATCTATACAGGGATTAATAACACCTGGTCAAAAGCCTGCAATTTATATAAACAGAACCGTACCTTATTTTGATCCGAAAATAAACACAAGAGCACTTACGGTTGATAATGCTACGGTTGTACTTAACGATGGTACTAATAATTATTCCTTCCAATTTGATTCTTCATACGACTATTTTTATTGCAGGTACGATTATTTTTATAAGGGCGCACAAAACATACAGGCCAATAAAACTTATACCCTTACTGTGAATTACAATGGAAATATATACACAGCAGTGGCTGTAACTAATCAGTCCGTAGTACCCATTACTTCAACAGGTTATACCCCGGACTTTACAGATCTCTATGGAGGGCATGAAGGAGTGATCATAAAATATACAGACAAGCCGGGTGAAGAAAATTTTTACCGGTATGAAATGGGAAGAATAATTGATACCAGTGTGTTAACTGCAGGGGCAGGCATAAAGAGCAACTGCCTGGGTGATCAAACTTATTATATAAAGGAAATCGGTAGAACTATCTATCCCGATAAAAATGTTGACGGACTTGCATTGTCCTTTGAATTTGAGCCGGCTTACACACATCAAAAAGATGATACGGCATATATCCACTTACAATCTGTCGATAAAAACATTTTCAACTTTTACAATAATCTTGATGAGCAAAAATTAGCTCAATATAATCCATTCGTAGAGCCGGTATTTATAGCTCCGGGTCAATTTAAAGATGCCATTGGTGTATTTGGAGCGTACGCCGTTTCTGATTCTGTACTGTTTATTTATCCCGAATAAATTATAAACTTATTGTTGTATGGCTCCGGGTTTACTTTTCATGTGATAATTTTTGCAATAAAAAACTAAAAATTTTCTTACAGTCCGGTCACCTTTCTTTATTAAAATAGGATCTAACTCAGCTATGTCGCTAAAATAAAGGGGCAGTGAAAGTGGAAACTCATTTTCCTTCTGGTCAGATTTGAAATTTGGAATAGAGTTTATGAAAAGCGCATCATTTCCTTGTAAAGCGTGGAGATCAGTTCCTATAAAATCAAATTGAAGGGCTCGCTCGCCTATTACGTTTCGGCCGTATACCGTGCTATCTAAATAAAAATCTAATACGGCGGAAGTTTTGTAATCATCCGCTGAAAATACAAAGGCAGCATGATATTTAATTTTGAGTTCTTTTACCCTTTCGGCGAGGTTGCCCCATCCAATCCAGGTATCGTCTGATTTAATAAGTAGGGGATAAAATAATACCTCAATTGCTAATCCCAGGTGAACAATTAAAGAAAATATAAGTTGGTATCGAATCCATTTATGATTAAAAAATGTACTAATCAAAATGATGCCAGTTATATAAGCCGGCATAACCCAGTTAATTTTTACCCAGTAAATAAATGAAATACTAAAAAAGCCTGCAAACAGGGGGATAAAAAAACAAAATAAAAATAGTTGCCTG
>JBDSAQ010000455.1:0-14971 GCA_039922095.1 Ginsengibacter sp.
AATTTGTAGACATTGTAAAATGTGTTTAGAACTACAAGTTGCTTTTTTCTTTTAAAACCTTCACTATACTACTTTTCCACCTATGTGTATTACTCCTTAACTTGACGCCAATGCGATAACTATCGGGACCCCAGAAATCCCCTTGCGCTGCTGTACTTCCAATTTGCCGGCCTTCTACAAAACGACCCATGCTCAATTTACAGAGGTATGTAAGTATTTTTTAATTCGGGTACAAGCGGGACACTTGCGACAGCTCTATACCGTTTTCTTAAAAAAATAAAGAGGGTTACTTATTTAAGATTTAGGTATAAAGTGTATAAATAAATTATATATTATGAAAAAATTCCTCGTTATTATTTCTTTCGCAACACTCGCATCGTGTAGCGACAGTACAACTTCTACAGTTGTAGATCAAAAAGATTCTACAGTTGAAGCAACGAAAGATATGATTGATTCTACTGCAGATGCGAAAAAAGATATGATTGATTCTACCGCAGATGTGAAAAAAGATATGCTTGATTCATCTTTAGAAAAAACTAAAGATTCAGCTAAAGCAACTAAATAACACAGCCGCTACATAATGGTAGTATTCCCTGAGTTTTATCTTAGATCAAAAAAGCCTTCTTAAATGGGAAGGCTTTTTTGATGCACATACCTTCAAATCCTCTACGTTGGCGTAAGAGTCCGTTGTGCCTGTTTATAATAGTAGTCGTAAATTTATTTAATTAGCAGAAGATATAAATTGCATGATAACAATAAGCAGCAAGCCTTCGTTTGCACGTTTCGCATTCGTTGCACATGTCTATTACACACACAGTGTTATTGCTTATGGTGGTAGTTATTTAACACCCATTCAATATTACTATTTCTCTAAAAAACGTTCTTGCCTTTACCTGTGGTTACCAGGCTAAATAAACTTTCCTGTATCAGTTTGCTCCAGCCATTTGAGCATGAATCATAACATTCTATATCGCTAACTAATCCCTGGTGTGTAAAACGGAGTTGGGTTTTATTGTTTATTTCGGCAATTTCAAAACTCACTTTTGTTCCGGTCCATTCAGTTTTGTTTTTAAGAAAATTCAGTTTGCTGTCAGTAATGAGCCACACAACTTTTTTATCGGCGACAACTTCAATTAGCCGCTGTTCAGAAAAATGAACATCCTTCATTCGATAGGTAAACACATCATCAAGTTTATCCGTGCTGCCTTCAATTTCTCCCTGCCACCAGCCACGAACATTATTAACAGCGTTAAATACTTCTGCCGGCGTTTCATCTACAAAAAATGTGGTCGTAAAATCGGGTGTTGACAATCTTTTTTCGTCTTCGGTTTGCGGCTTGTCTTTGCCGTTGGGTTGACCTTTGCCCGTAGTTATTAAACTGTACAAACTTTTTTGAATGTACGTACTCCACGCATTCTGACAAATATCATAACACTCATATTCCGGGGTTAAACCCACCTGGGTGAATTGGAGTTGCGTTTTATTATCCCTTTCACCGATTTCAAAAATAATTGTATTGCCCTTCCATTCATTCTTGTCTTTAGTGAAACTAAAATAATTGTCGAGTACCTGCCAAACTACTTTCTTGTTTGGGATGAATTCTGCTATTTTTATTTTGCAGCGATGCACATCCTGGTAATGATAATTAAACTCATCGTTGAGTTTACTGGTGCCACCTTCAATTTCTTCGCTCCACCATCCGCGAACATTGTTGATAGCATTAAATACTTCTGTTGGCGTTTGATCAACTAAAATGGAAGTTGTAAAATCTGATGTGGTTATTGTTGTCATTTTTTAAGATTTATTTTTCTGATTGCTTTATTTAAGTAACACTAATTGGCCTGTATGATAAGCCAGGTGAGTTGTTCTTGTAATAATGATGTTTAATTTATTGCGGTGAGGTTCATTAAGAAAGTCTTCAGCAGAAACAGCAGTATGTTTTTGAAACCAATCGGCAGGCTGTAAGCCTTCAAATTTTTGCGTTAATGCTTCACAATGTTTGGTCCAGTAAGTTCTCAACTCCTTTACTGAGGGGATTTGCGCAAATGTTTTATCAGGAGATTTGAGAAAGGGTTCGTATAATCCGGGATACAACTTATCTCCCATATCTAATAGTATCAGCATGTTGTCATGTA
Source organism: Ginsengibacter sp. (assembly GCA_039922095.1). Taxonomy (GTDB): domain Bacteria; phylum Bacteroidota; class Bacteroidia; order Chitinophagales; family Chitinophagaceae; genus Ginsengibacter. The sequence goes on from JBDSAQ010000455.1 coordinate 2,136, forward strand.
CAGCAATAAGATGTCCTAATAAGTATACTCCCCTGTTTTTACCTGGTACAATTTCTTTTTGCAATTGCTCATCAGTAAGTGAATTAAGCAGCGTATCACAATTTTTTATTGATGCATACCATCTGTCAAAAACCATTTTAGTGATCGTTCCATTTATTTTCATTTAGATAATTTTTTATTGTACAAACTTTCAGTTACAAATTTATACTCAAAATATGACTTCGAAGGGGTGTGAAATAGACTTTGTAGTGGGTTGTTTTGGACAATGATAATTTCTACCTTTATTAAAAGAAATCACATGAAACACCTTACAATAGTAGTTCCTGACGGAGATAATAACATAAGCAGCATTACTGGTGCTTATGAAATATTTAAAAAAGCAAATGAGTATTGGAAGGAGCGGGGCAAAAAGGAATTGTTCACCATTCAGTTAGCGGGCATAACAAAAAAAGTAGAGTACTGTGAAGGTTTGTTTACGGTGAAACCACACACAAACATTTATGCGATAACTAAAACCAATCTTATTATTATTCCTTCCTTAAATCATAACTACCAAAAATCAGTGAGGGTCAATAAAGAATTGATTGACTGGATTGCAGAACAATATAAAGAGGGCGCTGAAATAGCTACCATTTGCACAGGTGCATTTTTGCTGGCCGCGTCTGGTTTATTAGATGGAAAAAGTTGCTCTACTCATTGGTCTGTTGCTGATAATTTCAGAAGTATGTTTCCAAAAGTGAACCTGCAAACTGATAAATTAGTTACTGATGAAAACGGGATATACACCAATGGTGGTGCTTATTCTTTTCTAAACCTGGTGATCTACCTTATAGAAAAATATTACGACAGGCAAACAGCTATTTTTTGTTCAAAAGTTTTTCAGATTGAACTGGATAGGAATACCCAGTCTCAATTTGCAATATTTACAGGTCAGAAATCTCACGGTGATGAGATGGTAATAAAGGCACAGGCATACATTGAAAGTAAATTGGATGAAAAAGTATCTGTAGAAGATATCTCTACAAGGTTTTCTGTAGGCAGAAGAAACTTTGACAGGAGGTTTATTAGGGCCACAGGAAATACACCTGTTGAATACTCGCAGAGAGTAAAAATTGAGTCGGCAAAAAAAAGAATTGAAACCAGCCGCAAAACCATTAACGAAATAATGTATGAAGTTGGCTATTCAGATGTGAAAGCCTTTCGTGAAGTGTTTAGAAAAATTACAGGTATGTCGCCTTTAGAATATAGAAATAAGTACAGTAAGGAAACAATTGTTTAAAAGAGATTCACATTTCGCACTTTTAATGTGGAATATTTTATGTGGCATTTTTGGATGTAGTGTGAATGCGTAAAATACTGCAAGTGCGGTTCCGTCGTTACTACGGGAGTTGAAAAAATACTTTTACCGATCTCAAAGAAATTATACATTGTATGGAAACGCCTACTGTTAAGTTGGATAAAGTTAGTCTGCTATAGCAATACTCAGTATACATGCTACTTTAAAATATTCATGAAAACAAAAGTTGAAATGTGATAAATGGATTAATACTTAAGCACATAAGTAATTAAGTTGCGTTTATTACGTTATATCTCGCAGACTATAGTTTATCTGATTTTGTTTTTTATCCATTCCCCTCTTGATTAAAAAAACAAGCCCAATATTTTAAAGATAAAAAATGAAATTATACATTAAGAACATGGTTTCGATTCGCTGCAAAATGATGGTGAAAGAAGAGTTGACAAAACTTGGACTTAATTATATCATTGTTGAATTGGGCAGAGCAGAAACTATAGAAGATATTTCCCCCGGCCAATTCCAGCAATTTAAAATTGGTTTATCAAGATCAGGGCTTGAACTTATGGATGATAAAAAAAGCATGCTTATAGAAAAAATAAAAAATGCTATTGTTGAACTGGTTCATTATTTAGAGGAACCATTGAAAGTAAATTTTTCAAACTATCTGAGTCAGAAACTTCAATACGATTATACCTATCTCGCTAATCTCTTTTCAGAAGTAGAAGGTGTTACAATCGAGCAATTCATTATCTCACACAAAATTGAACGGGTAAAAGAATTAATTGTATATGATGAATTGAACCTTACCGAAATAGCGTGGAAGCTCCATTACAGCAGTGTAGCTCATTTATCTAACCAGTTTAAAAAGGTTACCGGCTTAACCCCATCTTACTTCAAACAATTGAAACACAAATGTCGCATAGAACTTGAAAATGTGTGAATGATGTAACTTATTTCTTTAATTGTGTAACAATCCTGCCCATCCGTTCACATAACTTTGTACAGTAATTTCTTGTCAAAAAACTAACGCACAAGACATTACTTTAAAATCCAATTATGAAAAAACATTCTTACTCAAATCAGAGTACCCTATTGCCCATATCTAAAGGCTACTTTAAATTCTTCAACAAATGGTTTATGTTTTTACTGCTGGTGGTTTATGCTGCCGGATGTAAAAAAGTTACCGAGGAAGCAGGGCTTATCGGCGTTTGCCCAATAGTGATCGCAACTAACCCTGCTGACGCTGCTACGGCCGTAAGTCTTAACACAAAGGTCAATGCCACTTTTAATGAGGCAATGGATCCTTCTACCATCACTGCTGCTACTTTTATAGTTACTGATGGAATTACACCCATTGCTGGTGTAATTACTTATGCCGGTACAACAGCAACATTTTCTCCAACCAAAAATCTTACTGCCAGTACTAAGTATACCGGTACTATTATCGCAGGTGTAAGGGACGCTGCCCACAATGCCATGGTAAGTAATTATGTATGGAGTTTTACTACAGGTATCGGCCCGGATTTAATACGGCCTACAGTTATTTCTACTGATCCCGTTAATGCTGCCACAGGAGTAGCACTTAACAAAAAGATATCTGCCACTTTTAGCGAAGTGATGGACTCTGTGTCGGTGACAACCAGCTTTACTTTAGCTAATACAACACTCGGCGGAACTGCAGTAACAGGAACGGTTACCTACTCTGGTACAACTGCAATTTTTTCACCATCCGCTGATCTTGCTATCAATACCACATACACCGGTACAATTACCACAGGTGCTACAGACCTGGCCGGCAATACACTTTTAAGTAATTACACATGGAGCTTTACTACAGTCGGTGATCTTACTCCGCCCACAGTAATTTCTACCGATCCAGCCGCCGGTGCTACGGGTGTAGTGCTTGATAAAAAAATTACAGCCACTTTTAGTGAAATAATGAATTCTGTAACTATTACGGATGTAACATTCACTTTAAAACAAGGAGCCACAGTAGTTTTGGGTACCGTAACATATATTGGTACAACGGCTAAGTTTTCTCCTTCAGTTAATCTTGCTTATAACAAAACATACACTGCCACGATTACCACAGGAGCTAAAGACATTGCAGGTAATGCACTTGCAGCTGATTACGTGTGGAGCTTTACAACACTGCAGGTAACAATTCCGCCAATGCTGGCAAGCGATTCTTTATTTGGAGCCTTTGGAGGAAGTGCCGGAATAACCAACCAGGGATTAAATACTATGATTAATAATGGAGGTATCGGAACTACTGCTGCCTCTACTTTAATAACAGGGTTTCATGATGGTATGACCGCTGCTATTTACACAGAAACACCTCTCAATAAGGGAAATTCAACCGGTGGGATCTATACTGCTCCTCCCGTTCCCGGAACTGCTCCTTCATTTGTAATTGCAACCAAGGCTCTCCTTGATGCAAATGCTTCTTATAATAGTATTTCGCCCGCTTCAAAACCAGGCGGTACTGATCCGGGTGCTGGTGAATTAGGCGGATTAACCTTACCGCCCGGCGTATATAAATCAGCAAGTGGCACTTTTAATATAACAAATTTAGATCTCACGCTCGATGCAATGGGTGATCCTAATGCTGTATGGATATTTCAAACAGCAGCAGGGTTAACAGTGGGTGCCGCAGGACCGACAGGAGCCCGCAGTATTATAATGAAAAACGGAGCCCAGCCAAGAAATGTGTATTGGCATGTTGGAAGTGCAGCCGTTATTAACGGAGCAGGAGGCGGTGTTATGGTAGGGACTATTATTGCCTCTGCAGGAGTTACCTTCTCAACTGCTGGCAATGCTGTTCAAACGGTATTGAATGGCAGGGCAATTTCCCTGGTGGCATCAGTCACAATGGTAAACACAACTATAAATGTGCCTTAACAGCGTTAAAATATTAATCCACTCTAAGGGATAATTAAACTAAATAAAAACAAACAATTAATTTTTAAAGACATTATATGCTACAGTTTCATACAGCAAAACAAAAATTTTCTCTCCTGTTTCTTATGCTAATTTTTGCAGGCATAACAGGCCAGGCACAAAAGGTAAAACGTACACAACCTGTGTGGTGGTTCGGTGAATCAGGAGCGGCAAATATTAATTACTACAGAGGTACAACACAAATGCTCAATAAGAGCTTAACAACGCCAACTGCATTTCATAAAGGAGATGGGGTAAGGCCTTATGCCTCCTTATTGACTGAGTACCGGCCAAACAAAGTATTGGGTGGAATGCTAAACGTGGCATATGATAACCGGGGTGCAAAGTTTGATGGAGTAGTGGCTCCGTGTAATTGCCCGGCAACTTTATCAACCAATATCAGCTACATCACTATTGAACCCAGCTTACGGTTAGCCCCATTTGCTTCTGCATTTTACTTGTTTGCAGGGCCTACGCTAAGTTTCAATATCTCTAAAGCATTTACTTATAAGCAGGATAAACAACCTGATGTAAGGGGAGACTGGAGCGATGTAAACAAAACTTTGTTTTCAGGCCAGGTGGGCGCAGGGATAGATATCCCAATGTCTGCAAGGGCAAGCGCTGCTCAAACAACTCTCTCTCCGTTTGTGTCCTTTCAAACAGACCTGGGACAGGCTCCACGTTCAGAAGAATCATGGTCATTGTATACGGTCCGTGCAGGAATAGCACTTAAGTTTGGCAGAACAAAAAAATCGGCTTCTGTAACAAGTAAAGCAGAACCTGTCATTCCCATAGATCCTGCAGCAACGGCAGAAAAAGATGTACAGTTTTCGATACGTGCGCCTAAAGTTGTTCCGCTAAACCGCAGAGTGAAAGAAACATTCCCCATTCGTAATTCAGTATTTTTTGACATGGGTTCTGCTGAAATACCAAACCGTTATATACAATTAAGTAACAGCCAGGCTGCATCATTTAAAGAAGCACAATTGCAGCAAGGGCAGCCCGATAATTTAAATAGTGGGCGTTCATCAAGACAGTTAGCTGTATACCATAATATCTTAAACATTATGGGTGATCGTCTGAGGGCAAATTCACAAAGCTCAATTACATTAACCGGGGCATCAGACAAAAATCCTACAGAAGGAAAAGCAATGGCTGAAAACATCAAACAATATTTAGTAAATGTTTTTGGTATCGCTGCTTCAAGAATAACTACTGAAGGAAGAGATAAACCGCTTATCCCATCAGAACAACCAGGTGCTGTAAAAGATCTTGCATTGTTACGTGAAGGAGATCGCAGGGTAGATATCGAAAGCACTTCTCCTCAATTACTATTGCAGGTTGGAGGAGGTATTTCACCTTTTTTAAAACCTGTTGAAATAACTGCCGTGCAGGTAGATCCGTTAGACAGTCACGTGCTTTTTAATGCAGAAGGAGCCGGTGAATTACTTAAGTCATGGTCTGTAGACGTTACAGATGAACAGGGAACTGTACAGCATTACGGCCCTTATACAACAGAACAGGCTTCCGTTCCGGGGAAAACTATTTTAGGAAATAGCACACAGGGTAACTATAAAATTGTAATGACAGGAGAAACCAAAAGAGGGAATATCATTAAGAAAGAAAGCTCTGTGAGCCTCATGAAAATGGACGACGCTAAACAGGAAGGTTTACGTTATAGTATTTTATTTGATTTTGACAGATCAAAAAGTATTGACTCTTATGAAAAATTTCTTACTGATATAGTTGCACCACTTATTCCTGAAAATGGAACGGTTATTATTCATGGCCATACTGATATTATTGGTGAGGAGATTTACAACCATACCTTATCTCACGAAAGGGCTATCGGAGCTCAGCAGATCATTGAGCATGCCTTATCAAATGCAGGAAAGAAAGGTGTTAAATTTGAAACCTACGGATTTGGCGAAGATACCGGCATGGCGCCTTTTGAAAATAGTCTTCCGGAAGAACGCTTCTATAACAGAACAGTAATTATTGATATAATTCCTGCCCGGTAATAACAGCAGAAACAAATTTAAAGGCACAGGATACAGGCACATTAACGCTTGTGTTCTGTGCTTTTTTATTATAAGCAACCATTAATTAGCAGGTTTGTTTTTATCTCCGGTTAGTTTAGTTATTGGTGTAAGTTCTACTTTTCTAAACTCAACTTCAGAGCCTTCTGCCTGCAAAGCAATATGACCTTTATTAGCGGTACAATCAAGTCCGGAATTTACCAGTGTATCATTTACCCATACCTTAATAGAACTACCAAGGCATTCGATGATCATATTGTTCCATTCACCTACAGGCTTTTCAGAACTATCGGTAAGGTTCCTGATCCGGCGTCCCTTCCCCTCAGTGATGCCCCAGTTATCTTTCTGACCCCGGCGTTTTTCCATGTCGTCAACTTTGATGTCTTCCACAATGCACCAGAAATCACCGGCATTATTATGTTCCATTTGGGCCTCAATAGATTTTGGAAACATTTTATAAAGTGCACGTGGCGTTGATGCATGAAGGAGCACTCCACAATTACCGGGTTTGCCTGCAAAGCGATATTCTATATTAAGCCTATAGTTTTGAAATACTGAATCAGTAATGAGATGGCCATTTGGGGTTCCCATGCTAACAAACATTCCGTTACGAATAATAAATGGGCTTTTTGCTGACGCGTTGGTATCCATTTCAGGAACATCTGCATGCCAGCCGCTAAGATCTTTCCCATTGAAAAGACTAATAGTTTTTTGTTGTTGGGATGTTGATGACAAAGTGATGGCTGTAAGAGTTGCTATAATTATGATTGATCGCATAGTTTGTTTATTACGGTCTTAAAGATATTTGAAACTCTTGTGAAATCTTAAAGTTTGTCTTTTAAATTTTTAGTAGGAGTCATTTAGAAGAATTTTTACGGGAATATTTTTCACCCGGTTAATATTATATTTCCCTGCTAACTTCTCTAATATTGCATATGGCCTTTTGGAGCGAAATCTTTAAAAATAAAAAACCGGTTAAACCTAAAACCACACCTTTAACTTTTAAACAGCGGCTTTCAGCATTACGCAATCTTCCAAAGTTTTTCAAATTAGTATGGCAAACAAGCCCCTCCATGACGGTTGCCAATGCTATACTCCGGGTTATGAAATCTGCAATACCTGTAGCTGTTTTGTATGTGGGTAAACTTATTATTGACGAGGTAGTGCTGATCAGCCATGGCAACCAAAATTCTTCTGCAGATCATTTATGGCAATTGGTAGCAATTGAGTTTTTTCTTATTATCATATCAGATGGTTTAAACCGGGCTATTACCTTAATGGATAGTCTACTTGGCGATTTGTTCTCCAATCATACTTCGGTAAAAATCATGGCTCATGCTGCTACACTGGATCTTGACCAGTTTGAGAACTCAGCTTTTTACGATAAGATGGAACGGGCCAGGCAACAAACCATTGGGCGCACCATATTGCTTTCGCAGGTATTGAGCCAGTTGCAGGACCTGATAACAATGGGCTTTTTGGCGGCAGGCTTAATGGTATTTAATCCGTGGCTTATTGTTTTATTATTGTTTGCAGTGATACCGGCTTTTTTGGGAGAGGCTTATTTTAACGACCAAAGCTATGCACTTAGCCGAAGGCAAACACCGGAACGAAGAGAGCTGGATTATGTGCGGTTCCTGGGAGCCAGCGACGAAACGGCTAAAGAGGTGAAAATATTTAATTTGTCGGCTTTCATTATTGCCAGGTTTCGGGAATTATCGGGCAGGTTTTACCAGGAAAACCGGGTACTTGTTATTCGCCGTTCTATTTGGGGAACAGTATTTTCTATGCTGGGCTCCTTAGGGTATTATCTTGCTTATGTGTTTATAATATTTAAAGCGATCAGCGGAAAAATATCTATCGGAGATCTTACTTTTTTGGCTGGTTCTTTTCGCCAGTTAAGAAGCTTGCTCGAAGGCATACTGAACAGGTTTACAAGTGTATCGCAGGGAGCTATGTATCTGAGTGATTTCTTTGAGTTTTTCGAGATCAAACCTCACATTGTACTCTCTTCTAATCCAATATCTTTCCCCAAACCTATACAGCATGGATTTACATTTGAAGATGTTGGCTATAAGTATAGTAATTCAGAAACGTGGGCCAACCGTCATTTAAGCTTTACTCTTAATGCAGGTGAAAAACTTGCATTGGTTGGTGAGAATGGCGCAGGAAAAACAACGCTTGTAAAACTATTAGCAAGGTTGTATGAACCTGCTGAAGGCCGTATTTTATTGGATGGATATGACCTGCGGGAATATGATATAAATGACCTGAGAATGCAGATAGGAATTATCTTCCAGGATTATCTGCGCTATCAAATGACCATGGCGCAAAATATTGCCGCAGGAAATATTAATGAAAAGGAAAACCATGAGCTTATTGTAAACTCTGCCCAGCAAAGCCTTGCGGATTTAATTGCCGACAAACTCCCAAACAAATATGAACAGCAGTTAGGCCGTCGTTTTTATGAAGGTGTTGAGTTATCCGGCGGAGAATGGCAAAAGGTAGCATTGGCAAGAGCTTACATGAGAGATGCCCAACTAATGATTCTCGATGAACCTACAGCCGCACTTGATGCAAGAGCTGAGTATGAAGTTTTTCAGCGCTTTGCTGATCTTACTAAAGGGAGAACATCTGTGCTTATTTCACATCGCTTTTCAACTGTACGAATGGCCGACAGAATTTTAGTTCTTAATAAAGGTGAATTATTGGAGATGGGAAGCCATGAGGAACTGTTGCAAATGAAGGGTAAATATGCAGAGTTATTTCGCCTGCAGGCAATGGGATATCAATAAAAAGCATATCGTAATTTAGTCACTCATAAGGAAGCAGGCAGTTTTGCATAGATATTTAAATTATCTTTTTATCTTTTAATTTAAGGTGCTACTAATATTCTTTACTTTGCCAAATCCTTATGTCTTTATTTATTACATCCTTAAACTCTGGCAGCAACGGTAATTGCTATTATGTCGGCAATGAGAGAGAGGCCATTCTTGTAGATGCAGGAATATCATGCAGGGAAATAGAAAAACGTTTAAAGAGGCTTGGCTTGAACATCAGTAAAGTGAAAGCAGTCTTTATATCTCATGAGCATTCAGATCATATCAGTGGCTTATCGGTGTTGATCAATAAATACAACCTCCCTGTTTATATAACCGCTGCCACGTTAATGTACAGCGGGTTAAGGCTTGATGAAAAAGCTGTGATGTCTTTTACAGCGCTTGAGCCTGTGGTTATTGGCGGCTTAAATATCACCGCTTTTTCAAAAGTTCATGATGCCTCCGATCCTTATAGTTTTATGGTTTCATGTAACAATATTAAAGTTGGAATATTTACCGATATAGGGATTGCCTGTACAAATTTGATCAGCCATTTTAAACAATGTCATGCAGCTTTTCTCGAAGCCAATTATGATGATAATATGCTTGAGCAGGGAACTTATCCATACTTTCTAAAAAACCGTATCCGCGGAGGCAGGGGACATTTATCTAACAAGCAGGCGCTTGAATTATTTGCAATGTATAAGCCAAAATTCATGAGCCATCTTTTCTTATCTCATCTTTCAAAAAACAATAACTGTCCTGAATTGGTTCAGGAATTATTTAACCAGCATGCTTACGGAGTTAAAATAATAGTGGCATCGAGAGACAGGGAAACAGCCGTTTATCACATTAATAATTCAACAAGCAAGCGCCCTGTTTATCGCCACACAGTTACGTCCTCGCAACTTTCGTTTTCATTTGCATGAATAATAACGGATAATCTAATGCCATATCATCAGGATAAGTAAATCACTGTCATCAAGGCTTGGTACCCTTTATAAATTATGTGGGTATAAATTTAATCACAGGTTTCAGGTTTCTTTCTTTATAGGAAAAAATTATGAGCCAACATTTTATTTACTTCCTGCTAACTTTTCCAACTTATCCAAACGCACTTTCAATTCATCAATTTCGTGCTGCTGGCTTGCTATTATACTTTGTTGTTTCGTGATAGTTAAAGGCACTTCGCCTGGCATACCCTTCTTATTTTTAAACAACTGATTTTCCTTTTCTAATATTTCAACTTTCGTATTTAATTCCTGCACAGCTTTTACCAGCGGCATTATAAACTGGCTGTAGGCAAGGCTGTAATGATCTCTGTCATTTACAGGTGCATGAACACCATCAAACTGATACCCCAATTTGTTAGCTGTTTTTTCTACATCCTGCGCAAGAAAGCCCGTGTGTAATTGTTTTTCTTCCTTAAAGGCTGCAGGCATAATGATGTTATTATTAATGATACCCGTTTGAGTGTACTCATCTAATTTTTGATCATCAAAATAATAGGTAACAGGAGTAAGCTCTTTAATAAAGTCTAATCCCGGCACATTACTTTTTATGTTGTATTTAAACCTTGCATCAGAGGGAAAGCTAAAAGCCACATGACCTTCAATAACGGTGACTGAAGAATTCCCTATACGCACTTTATTGCTGGCATTTACTTTTGCATTATAGCCAATAGCAGTAGCATTTTCAAAATTGCCTGCAGTTACATCTGCACCATAACCTATGGCGGTATTAGCGTTGCCGCTTGTATTGGATTTGAGAGCTTCACGACCGATCCCTGTATTGTTAGCACCAGTTGAATTAAAGTAAAGCGCCTGGTATCCTGCACCGGTATTGGCTCCGCCTGATGTGTTTGTATAAAGTACACCAGCTCCTGACGCAGTATTAAACGCCCCGGTATTATTAAACATACAATTATGCCCAAAAGCAGTATTGTAATTTGCGTTAGAACTGAGGTAGAGACTATTTACTCCAAAGGCCGTATTGTAATTCCCCACTTGGTTTGAAAACAATGCCTGCACTCCTCCCGCTGCATTTTCTACACCAGCAGTATTTGTAAAAAGAGCCCTGTATCCAAAAGCAGAGTTATAAGTACCCTGGTTGTTTAATGCCAGGGCTTCTTCACCTAATGCTGAGTTATACTGGCCTATGCTGTTGGAACGAAGAGCAAAGGATCCTACTGCTGTATTAAATTCTCCCAGGTTAAATTGTAATGCTCTTGCGCCTACTGCTGTATTGTTACTGCCTGCCGTAACATTTGAAAGTGCATTTATTCCGACTGCGGTATTTAAAATTCCCGATATGTTTGCATATAGCGCTGTTTTACCAACAGCCGTATTGTTGTTGCCTGAAGTGTTTGAATATAGAGCTTTAGAACCTACCGCTGTATTATAACTATCCGCAGCACCATTGTTATTAAATAATGCTGAATCTCCAACGGCTACATTATAAGAGCTTGTGGTGTTTGAAACCAAAGCTCCGTAACCTACAGCAGTATTGTTATTGCCTTTGTTATTATACAATGCTCCCTGGCCTATTGCCGTATTGTTATTACCATTCTCATTAAGGTAAAGTGATGCGTAGCCGAGAGCAGTATTATAAGTACCGTTGATATTTTTGTAAAGCGATGCATAACCTACCGCCGTATTTATTCCTGAAGTATCAAAATAAAGTGAATAGGCGCCTAAAGCGGTGTTATAACCTGAAAGGGTATTAGCAAGTGTATTATATCCAACGGCCGTATTATAAGCACCGGTGCTATTGGCAGCAAGCGAAAAATAGCCAACACCGGTATTGTAATTGCCGGTAGTATTATAAGCAAGAGCAGAAACACCCAGAGCAGAATTAAAACCAGCGGAAGTATTTCGTGTTAGAGCCGCCACTCCAATTGCAGTATTATAGTTACCATTTGCATTACTATAAAGCGCAGTGTAACCGATACCAGTATTAGAAAACCCAATGGTATCACTAAACAGGGCATAAGCGCCATTTGCAGTATTATAGCTTCCGTTCTTGTTGAGATAAAGCGCATTGGTCCCTGTTGCAGAATTGTAGGAGCCGATGGTATTATAGTTAAGCGCCTGAACGCCAAGTGCAGTGTTTTCTACGCCGGCAGTATTTAAAGACAAAGCTTTTACACCAAACCCTGAATTGTAATTTCCTGTATTAAGATTTAGCGCCTCACTGCCTATGGCAGTATTCCAGCTTCCGGCAGTATTTTTAACCATGGCTTTCGATCCAATTGCTACATTATACATTCCAGATGTAAGAGAACTACCTGCACTGTCGCCAAGAGAATAGTTCATTGTTACATTATTTAATTCGCCGGTCCACTTATTGTTTAGCCTAAAACGCAGAGGCTTGATGTCAGTGGTTCCAATAAAATTAGAAAGAGGATCTGTGCCGCCATTGCCTGTTAATAGCCAGGCTCCGCTTATTGATACAGACAGGTTAATCCATGAAGCATTATTATAAAACCAAAAACTATTGGTATTAGTATCATATACTAATAATCCCTTAGCAGGTGTTTTTATGGCTGAACGTTGAACCGAAGTTAACCGTGGCACTAATAAACCTTTTGAATTACTGTGAACATCAAGTACAGCACTTGTATCCGGTGTTGCAGTGCCAATACCTATGTTTTGTGCATATATAATAAATGAGAAACAAAGGCAACAGGCGAACAGTATATATTTTTTCATAACACGAATAGTTTGTTATGAATGTAACAAT
>JBDSAQ010000456.1:0-3326 GCA_039922095.1 Ginsengibacter sp.
AGATAGGTGCAGGGTTTCAGGCTACCTATGGACAAAAAAGATTAGACAATACCAAGCTTTTTACTGAAGACATGCTAACTCCATTTGGGTTCACAGGAGTTTCCTCAGATAATCTTTTTGATCAAAAAAATCCAAACATTTCTTATGTTGATGTTAATGCCGGAATTATTTACACAGGCAGCAGCAGTGATCGTAATAATTATTATATCGGTGCATCAGTTTATCACATCAATAAGCCAAAAGAAAGTTTTATTGGAGGTAACTGGAGTATAAGCCCAAGAGCCACCATACATGCAGGTGGTTATTTCCCCGTATCTGATTTACTCACCTTTCATACAAGTGCCATATACCAGCTCCAGGGTAAAGCATCAGAAACCACTGTAGGTGGGGCTATAGCTGCCAGCTTAGGTGAAGATGAAGTTAACCCTTCTACAGTTTATGCAGGGGCATGGATGAGATTAAGCGATGCAATTATCCCTTATATTGGTTTAGAATTCAGTGGTATGAGAATTGGCGCCAGTTATGATGTAAATATTTCAGATCTTAAAAGCGGATCTCAAAGCCGCGGGGGTATGGAGATTTCTCTTATTTATATTAAGCGTCCACTGGGTAGCGGGAGAGGAATACCTTGTCCTAAGTTTTAATTTTTACATAGTATAGCGTTTTTGAATTCGCTTCTACAATTAAATATTATCAATTAATATTTTCCTAAACAAAATATTATACCTCCTATCCTGATAACATGAGCATACTGGTTTGATAAGCTGAGAAGGGCATTATTTATTTTTTCCGGTTACATATTTATTTCCCCGAACGTAGAAACGATAAGGCAATAGACTGTCAGGCCCTGCACTTTCTACCCCAATTCTTTTGCTGATACCAATCATATCTTCACTTAAAATAATTCCATCATCCAATAAATAGATTTCATTATCAAGTAAATGTAACCCCGAATGTTTTTTAAAAATGCCTAAAGCCTTGCCTACATTGCCTGGCCCTTTTGTTAATGTAAAATCTGCTTTTAATTTACCTGTGCGTTGCAGCATAATATCAATTCCCTGCATAGGCTCAACAGCTCTGATAAGTATAGCATCAGGAATTTCTTTTTCATTGGTTACGATGTTAAACATCTGGTGCATACCATAACAGATATACACATAAGCGGTGGCAGGGGCAGCATACATATGCTCATTGCGACTTGTTCGCCTGCCGGCAAATGAATGCGAAGCTTTATCTGTTAAGGCTACGTAGGCCTCCGTTTCAACAATTCTGCCTGAAGTAATATTACCATCAAAATCAGTTACTAAAATTTTTCCTATTAATTCACGGGCTATGCTTACCACATCTTTGCGGCTATAAAAACTCTTTGGCAATTTTTTCATCAAATAATTTTTAATTGATAGTATAATAGTATTGTATGAATTAGTGAGAAGTATGAAAATTATATTTTCTTAACTTATTCATCATCTTATCCCTGTTATAAAAATAAATTTATAGCAAATGTTTTATCAGCTAAATACCAATTTATAATTTTATGTTTATAATCCCTTATTGTATTACTTAATAAAAACTATTGCTAAAAGAAATAGTCATATCTGTTGAAGCGTATTTTAAAGCTCATCGCTTTATAGTAAAGAACAGGTTATGGAAATGGATAATTATCCCGGGAATTATTTATACAGTTCTGTTTGTTGCAGGAATATATTTTTTCTGGCAATCATCAGGTGAGGCTATCAACTATTTTCTTTCCAAAACGGGTGTAAAAATATGGATGCAAAAAGAACAGGATAGCTGGTTACGTTTCATTTTTATTTTTGGCCAGCTTATCCTTCATCTTATCCTGATGTTTTTTTATTTCTCATGGTTTAAATATCTTTTTCTAATAATCGGTTCCCCTGTATTTGCTTATTTAAGTGAAAAAACTGAAGCCCTTATTCAGGGTAAAAATTTCCCATTTGAAACTATCCAGTTTTTAAAAGATATTTTTAGGGGAATAAAAATCGCTGTGCGTAATACGCTCTGGCAAACTGTATATACTGTCTCCATTTTATTTTTATCACTTATCCCTGTTATTGGCTGGGCCACGCCGGTGCTGGCGTTATTTATAGAGTGTTATTACTTTGGTTTTTCTATGTTAGATTATAGCAGCGAACGAAACAAATTATCTGTAGCTCATAGTATTGAGTTTATAGGCCAGCACAAAGGATTGGCTATCGGCAACGGGATGGTATTTTATTTAATGCACGGCCTACCTGTGATAGGATGGATATTGGCACCAAGCTATGCAGTAATAGCAGCAACATTGAGTTTGCACAGTTTTAAAATCTCAAATAAACAGGTACAAAATTAATGACATCCAAAAGTATAGTTTACTTAATACCTTCTGTTTTATCTGAAACAGCTATTGAAACCATTCCCGTATATATTATAGAAGCGGTTAAAAATTGCCAGGTAATTTTTGCAGAAAATGAAAGAACTGTTCGTCGCTTTTTAAAAAGTATTTACAGGGAAATTGTTATTGATGATTATGAATGGTTCACTATACATAAGGCAGAGGCAGAACAGCTTGGTGTATTTAAACAGAAAATTAAAGAAGAAAAAAATATTGCTATCATTAGTGAAGCTGGATGCCCCGGCATTGCAGACCCTGGGCAGCTGCTGGTTAACGCTGCCCAGCAAATGAATGTAACTGTAAAGCCTTTGGTTGGGCCAGCTTCAATTTTATTGGCTTTAATGGCCAGCGGGCTTAATGGACAACAATTCCAGTTTACCGGCTATTTACCTATTGACGCAATTGATCGTAAAAATAAATTAAGAGAACTGGAAGAAGAGTCCGCAAGGAAAAGATGTACCCAGATATTTATTGAAACCCCATACCGCAATAACCAGGTTATAGAAGACGTATTAAAAACCTGTAAACCCTCATCTCAATTTTGTATTGGCGCTGAGCTTACATCAAATACAGAATTTATAAAAACAAAATCAATTGAGCAATGGAGAAAAGAAAAAATTGATATGCATAAAAAGCCTGCGATATTTTTATTGCTGGCAAACATGGTGTGAATAGTTAATAATGAAAAAATTATATCTCATAATTATTGCTTTACTTATTCTTATAGCAACTGCATATCTCTATCTGCGTTATGATTTTTTAAAAACAAAAGATTTTAAACCCGATAATTCTAAATCTGCCACTGCAGTAGATTTGCGGCCTGCTATTATTGCAAAGCTGCAGCAATTGGTAAAAGATGGCTCTAATGGTTTATACAAACTCTCAATTGACGAATTGAACCCTGATGTGATTTCATCAACGTTAAAAGTAAAAA
>JBDSAQ010000457.1:0-10611 GCA_039922095.1 Ginsengibacter sp.
ATTTGTAGACATTGTAAAATGTGTTTAGAACTACAAGTTGCTTTTTTCTTTTAAAACCTTCACTATACTACTTTTCCACCTATGTGTATTACTCCTTAACTTGACGCCAATGCGATAATTATCGGGATTATTTCCACTCCACGCATAAATATATCCAACTGTTCCGTCTATTCCTTTAAATTCTCTTTTCCTGTCGGGGCCAGCCATTGCATGTTTGTTGAACTCGTCCTGGTTTTTGAGCAGTTTTATGTAGTCAAATACTTTTTGTCGTGGCGCATTGATGATAATTTCACGCTTCACATAATGTTCCTTTTTGATGAAAAGCGCAATGAGTAACAGCAAGGCGGTAATGCCTGCCATTACAAGCAGAATTGTAATTAAGATACTCATTTTATTGTTTTTTAAATTGCAGTTTCTTTCAGCCAGCCCATTTCAAAACTGCCGTTACCTGCCGTATTTCCTCGTTAAAAACTTAAAGTCACTCCGATTATAATCGAAAAATTCCTTCTACCAATATCAAACAAGGTGCTATGCTCAATTAAAAATTTCTTATCTAAAGTTGCTTTGTATTTTTTAAGTTTCTTATTCCCCAAAAAGCAAGTGTTAATTCAAGCGCAAGCCCAACTGAAAAGGTAATTGATGGAATTCCATCAACTGCTAAACTAATTATTCTACCTAACGCCAGCCCAATCATAAAAAACACATTTGAGATTGTTGCGATCCGCCAATAAAATGGTTTTAAAATCCCGGTAATCCAAAGTACTACCATTGCTAAATACAATCCCATTATGGCCCTAAAAAAGTGCTTCAAATCAACAGACTCCACATTGAAATCGAAAAGTTCCGGTAAAAGCTTATTTGGAAATAAACCGTATATAAATGAAATAACTGTAATAATAATCGCTGATATAATTAAGTGTAAGTTTTTGCTGGTTGTCAAAATTTGCAATTAGATTTTGAAATTGAAAGTATCCCAAAATTGCGCTAACATTTTTATTCTGCTGGTTTTCACATGTTGTTTCATGTTTAATTTTTTGCTGCTTTTCTTTTCAAAATTAATGAACTAATAAGTGTTACAATTAACCCGACGGGTAAAATTTCCACGTAAGTCATCATCGCATTAAAGAATGGATTTTTATACATCTTACCAAAACTTGCCATTTCTTTTGCTTCCTTATCTATTTCTATTTGGCTTGCTCCGCTTGCCTTCAGTTTGTCAAGCGTATGTGCTGAATATTTTTCTAAAAAATCGGGTATGAAAAAAAAGTAATCAATAAGCCAAACTATAGTCGCTTTATTCCTTAGCAATAAGTATTTATTAGCTGCCATAAATAATTTTAATTTTTAGTAGTATTTGTGCTAAAAAGTTTATTAATAGTGGCTCTTTTCATATTCATAAATTAATATCTAATTTTAAATAAAAAATATGAGCCTGCTAAAATACATAATGAGCCCCTTTGTTGAGTTTAAAGATAAGGGTGAACAATCATTACCAAAAGAAGACTCATCTGCTGAAAGCAAGGAAAGGCCGGTGTCTAAAGGTAATGCTGACTCTTCTCATACTGCCAATGCTGACTCATATACCGGATCATTTTCTAACGTGTCTTCAAAAGATGCAGAAGTTACTTCCCTTTTACCCCAATACCAAAAACATTTTGAGGATTTACTCGATGAGGCCAATGCGAAAAATCCACTTTTTCAGGGCACTGATTTTAAAGAATTTATTGATAGTAAAACTGATGTTGAGGCAATAACAGATGAAGGTATAAAGTATAAAACTGCATTTAATGTGTTGAAAAGAACCGGCCTTACTAAAGACAGGCTAATTACAACAGCAAAGGAATATATGGCAATAGTGGAACGTGATTTGAAAGGATTTGAAGATGCCTTTGTTAATCAGTATAAAACTGAGGTTGAGCAAAAGGAAATTCTTCTGCAAAAAAAAGCAGATGAATTAAATGCATTGAATGAAAAAATTTTATCTCTGAATAAAGAGATAAAAAAAACATCGCAGAAAATAATTCAAAGTAAGGAGCATTTGAATTCAAATAAAAGTTTATTCAACCTGGCAGGCAGAAATAAAATAAAAGAAATCCAGGATGAACTAAATAAAATAAATGAATATTTTTAAAATTAAAATCTAAATAATGGCTAACGAATTAAAATTACTGGACTTTGAACTCCCTAAATGGGATGCTAAAAAAATATGGGGCGTTATTATGGCCTTTGTTATTCTTGGGGGATTGGCTGTATTATTTTACATCTATGTTCTGCCTTTTCTTTTAAATATGGTATGGGGAACAATTCAATTAGTCATAGGTATTGCTATTGCAGTTTTTCTGTTGATGGTATTTTTAAATCCTAAATTCTGGAGAGGTATAAGGTATTTTTCAGAAGCCATTGCACAGGGTACTTTAGGCTGGGCTATTGAAATGAATCCGTGGAATATTTTAAATCTACAGGTTGAAGAAGCAGAAAAAGACAGGGACCAGTTAAGAGTTCATGGCGAAAAATTAAAGGCACAGGACACATCATTACAACTTCAATTGGAAGAAAATGAAAGAAATTTAAGACAGGCGCAGGAAGAGGTAAAAATTTGCCAGGCAAGGCTCCAAAAAAATCCTGATGATTTTGATACACAGCTTGCTCTTGAAACCTCAGCAACAAATTTTAATAATGCCAAAGATTTTATTGATGCAGTAAAACCTGTATCGAATGATGTAAAAAATTTAGTGGGATTTGCTGATAAGGCATATAGAAAATCAGGGGTAGCTTTATTAAATTCAAAGAATACCATTAAAATTCAAAAGGCAAAGTATGATGCAGTTACTACTGCTTCTGCAACAATGGGAAAAGCTATGAAGGCGTTTACCGGTAATACTGATTTAAACAGTGATGCAGACAGGGCCATCCAAAAAATAAGGCAGGATGTTGCCACCAAGATTGGGGGAATAAAATCTGCCATACAAATTACTTCACAGGCAATGAATGCGCAGGATTTAAAAGATGCCGCCAAGGTTTCAATGGCAGCGCAAACTGCTACCCAGCTTGATGTTGATAAAACATTTAATTATGGTGATTCAATTCAAACTTCAGCCGGAAGAATTGAACCCGGAACTTCTGATAAAGATCGGGGTAAAAATAAGTATCTTGATTTTTTAAAAAAGGATAACGAACAATAATTATTATTCATGATTTTCTAAAATAAATAAAATGAGACTTAAAGCAGGTGGAAAAATTGCATTGTTTTTAGTGCTGGTTTTAGTAGCATATTTTGTTATTAAACGTTATATGCCGTTAAATGAAGGCAGAGATGCGGCAACCACAGAAACAGCCACCACAGCAAACTCAACAAATGAAGATTCAAAATCAAAGGCTGATAAAACAAGTGATTCAAAACCAGGTAACAACTCAGCAAACAATGATAGCCGTTCATTTAACTACACCCCCGAAAAGCCTGTGGATGGTACTTTACGTGGCGTGGTTGAAGTTGGCGCCACAGGTTTTAATTCATTTGTAATTAATATGGATAAGCAAAGACGCTGGGAAATTGTTTCAAAAGATTTTGGAGAGTCGCTCGCTTATGAGGGTATGGCAACCACTGATGATATCAGGATTGGACTTAAAAAATATCTTGCCGGAATGTTTGATAAGGGCGTTAGCAACAGGAACATGCATTTTGTAATATCATCCGGAGCACAAAAAGAACCTAAAACAACTATTATTGCTAATGAGCTTAAAAAGATGGGCTTTGTGGTTAACCTTGTAACACCTGCACAGGAAGGAAAATTTGCATTAAAAGCCACAATACCGCCTTCTTTCCGGGATAATTCTTTTCTTACAGATATTGGTTCCGGCAATACAAAAATTTCCTGGGAAGAAGGAGATGGATTGAAATCATTAGAAGTTCCCGGTGCTAAGTATTTTGAGAAAGGCCGAACAGATGATGAAGTATATGCCGAAGTAAAACAAAAACTAGCTGCAATACCTGAAGGTAAGCGTAATGTATGTTTCATTCTGGGGGGAGTTCCTTTTACGCTTGCCAAACAACATCGCAATGGTGAGGAAAGATATACTGTATTGAATTTGCCGGGCTCTTATAAAGTTGCCGACAAAAAAATGGGCGCCGGTTTAAATATTTATAAGGCAATTGCAGATGCTACCAAATGCGACACCTTTGTATTTGATTGGGATGCAAATTTCACCATTGGATTTTTATTAAGCTTACCGTAATTTTTTTCTCATTCACCATTTCAATATCTCTGTATTTGTATAATATCTAAAACCGGTTTCTTATCTCTTCAATACTTTTAATGGTTTCTTCAATATATGTGTTGCGGTATTTTTCACCTTGCCCGCTAACACAAATGCTTTCTTTAATTAAACTTTGTATCCAAAAATTTACCTCATTACAATAGGCCGCATCATCCGTTTGTAAATTATTGAATGTATTGAAGCGCTGGTAACAATAATAACTGTCATTTACATTAGCGAGGTAAGTAGTGCTGCCAATATTTTCACAGAAATACCATTTGAACGCTACTTTATTACCAGCAAGATCGCTCTTGGCCTCATCCACTGCGTAGTCCGCCACGTCCATAATAGTTTGCTGTAACTGGTCACACAATTTTATCATAAGCTCTTTTTCTTTTATCAGCCTCGCCGCTACTACATATTCTATCTGGTATAAGGTATTAAGCAATGAACTTTTAGTCCATATTTCCGAGCCCGGGATACTCATATATTCTTTATGAATCAGCAAACACTTATTGGTTAACTTTTTATCAATTAACTGTACGGAAAAAGGCTCACTTTTTTTATTAGCATGTATTCTGTTCTGCCAAAAAAATAATTTAAATGCTGCTAACTCTGGATATTGGAATAAATGAAAAACAGGTATATCATCTGTGGTACAGGAAATATATCCATTAGCCGAAGATTTTATATACACCAGGTTATTATATAAATTATCCAGGTATTTTTCAATATCATCTTTACCTGAAAAGAGATTGCTATAACTAAACAATACTTTACTGCCTGATTGGGCAGGATTGTATTCAAAGCTTACTTTAAATTTATTACAAAGCAACTGTATCTGTTCTATGTTTATTAGAGATCTACCGCTTATTTTCTTGTAAGCTTCACTTACACTCACATCTAAAACTTCACTAACGTTAGCTACTAATTGCTCATGTGGAGTGATAGATTTTAATCTTTCAAAAAATTGTTGCTGAAGTTCTAATGCGGGCATACACAAAAATAACATTTTAGAAAATCCTGCTCCACCAATTATCTTTTAACGATAATGTAAATCTGTATTGTTATTAAAGGATAAACTGTTCAGTTGTACAGGGGAGTAAAGAGAATAGTTTTATACATACAAGTTTATAATTCCAAAATTATATGCGTCGCAAAACTTTCGTAAAGAATGCTGCTTTTCTTTTAACGGGTATACTTTTATCTCCCGGTAAAATATTCAGCAGAAAAGCATTGGGAGCTGGTGATCAAAAAATTTGGCTTGAGCTGATTGATTATGCACGCTGGAGCCCATCACCACACAATGTGCAGCCATGGAAATTAAAAATTATTTCTAAAACCCAAGCCAGTTTATTTTATGATCCAATGCGGCTATTGATCAATACTGATCCTACTTCCGCTTTTACTATCACAGGCATGTCAATGTTTATTGAATGCATCAATATTGCAGCAAACCCTCTTGGATATAAAGTTATTGCCAGGCATGAAGCTGAACAGCATCTTGATTATAGCTCTAAAACTATGAAGCTTTTTGCAGAGCTCACATTAGTTGAACGTGACATAAAAGAGTTTCCGGAAAGAGAATTGATCAGGAAGCGAAAAACATCAAGACTACATTATGATGGTGAGATACTAAAAAATGAGGTTATAGAATCTTTAAAAACAGTAGCCGCTGAATATGGGTTCCATTTTAATTATTCCGCTAACGCTGAAATTATTAATTACATTCTAAAGCTGAATGAAGAGACTTTGTTTTATGATATTGCTGATGAAAGATCAAGAATAGAATTAGGTAAATTAATACGGACAACCCATAAGCAGGCTGAAGAAAAAAAGGATGGATTATGGAGCAGATGTATGCGCTTTCCCGGCGGGCTTATGCATAATTTCTTCTTTCATCATGAGAGGTTTAACAGTAAATGGAAAAGAAAAATTTTAAGCTCTGTTTATTTAAAATCAATGACCGGCACTGCAAATGTTTGCTGGATCAGCGGCAACTTTAAAACCCGTGCTGATTGGGTAAATGCCGGTATAATGTTTCAAAGGCTTTGGATTGAAATGACAAAGTTTAATGTTTACCTGCATCCCTTTGGTTCAGTAATTACTAACCCGATTGCATATGAAAAGTTTAAGCTAAAAATAAACCATAGTGGCAGCAAAGGAGAATTATGGATGTTAGCCAGAATGGGCTACAGTCACCAGCCTCCCAGAAGCTTTCGTTTAGAAACCAGTGACATTATTTTACCCTCATGAAAAAATTATTTATTTATTTCCTGGTTAAAATTTTGGCTACCGGCAGAACCATGCTACTGCTTTCACACAATACAACCAAGTTGCTCTTTATCCCTGGCATGGAAAAGATGAGATGGAATATTGGTAAGTTGAAGGCTTACGCACAATTTGATAAAGCAAAAAATAAAGTACCTGCGTATAGAGATTTTTTGCGACAGAATAAGTTTAGTAAAGTATGTTTTAAAGGACTAGTTCCTGATCTTAATACAATTCCTGTAACACATAAATCTAATTACGTTAATAAATATTTACCTCATGAAAGATGTATTGGGGGGCGCATACCAGCAAAAGGAATAGTTATAGATGAATCCTCGGGCAGCACCGGGATGCCTTGTAACTGGATAAGAGGTAACAAAGAGCGGCTGAGTAATAAAAAAATGATGGAGTTTGGCCTGGCGCAACTATTAGGGCACCGGCCTAAGTTTATAATAAATGCTTTTGCAATGGGTGCATGGGCAACGGGTGTAAATATTACTATGTCTTTAGTTGATAGCGCAATTCTTAAATCACCAGGCCCGGATATAATTAAAATTGAGAATACACTAAACTTCTTTGGAACAAACTATAATTATATAATTATGGGGTATCCCCCCTTTTTGAAGGCCTTAGTGGATACAGCCAAAGTGGATTGGAAATCCTTCAATATAGTTTTAATATTTGGCGGTGAAGGAATGAGCGAAGCAATGAGATGTTATATTCAAAGCAAAGGAATAAAAAAGATATACAGTTCTTTTGGTGCATCAGACCTCGAATTAAATATTGCATCGGAAAATGATTTTACTATTTCGTTAAGAAAACTGCTTGGATATAACAAAATGCTGGCCGGTAAACTAATAAAATATCCGGGCACACTGCCTATGATATTTCAATATA
Source organism: Ginsengibacter sp. (assembly GCA_039922095.1). GTDB lineage: Bacteria > Bacteroidota > Bacteroidia > Chitinophagales > Chitinophagaceae > Ginsengibacter. The sequence continues at coordinate 7,423 of JBDSAQ010000457.1, forward strand.
ACCCTCTTGATTTTTACATAGAATCAACTGTTGAAGATGAGCTATTGTTCACTCTTTGCAGAACGGGATATGTATCTCCTAAGATCAGGTATAACATTCATGACAGAGGACATGTAATACATATGTGGCAACTGAAAGAAATATTGAAAAGCTGTAAAATAAATCTAAATGAAATTATAGAACCCGGGAACGATCTGCCTTTATTATTTCACTATGGCAGGGCAGATATGTCTGTGGCATATTTTGGCTGTAAAATAGCACCTGCAGATATCCAGGAAGTGATTTTTAAAATACCCCGCCTTGCTGATAATATAAACTCATTTACGCTTTCTGTTTATGAAGATGAAAATATGAATAAGAAGCTTGACCTATGTTTTGAGCAAATGGATGATCGCAATATTGCATTTGATATTGAGGAAATGAACAATTTAATTTTTGATGAGTTAGCTACACTCAATCAGGATTTTAAAGAATCATTCCGCATGGTGCCTTTAAAAGATAAGCCAGAAGTTAAGTTTTATAAGCAGGGTACAGGGCCATTTGCGGGTAGAAACAATAAAATAAAAGCAAACTATATTTCGGAACAGAAAATAACACGCATTCCACAAGTCGTCACTTAACAACGTATCGGAATATGCATAAGACCATAATAATATTACTTATTAGTTTAACAGGGCTAATATTAGCTGGTAAAAAACCTGTTTCTTCTATGGTTATAACAACAGTAAAAGGTTTTGCGATGGACACGGTAAAAAATAAAAGATTGCCAAATGCAACAGTTATTATTAATGGGCCACCCGGCTAACTTTAAAACATACTGCAATTTCTAATGTTAAAGATGTTCCACTTAATTAATATCTGTAATGTATTCCTAAGGGCTTGATATTATCTGGTTATTTTAAATTGGATTATTACTGAACGGCGAGCTAATACCTCCCTGAGGATCTTTAGTTTCTTTTAATAATTCTCCAATGTCTGTTGATAATTTATCCAGTTCATCCTGTTTTAAGCCATCATAAATTCCCCGCAATCTCCGTTGCTTATCTACCAGGGCAAAAAACTGTGTATGTATAAACTGTTCGGCAATATTTAAGCTGTTGTTTTTTTCATTATCAAGTAAATAACTTTCCCTTGCCATTTTATATAAAGAATCTTTACTGCCGGTTAGAAAATACCAGTTGGCATTTGGCGGTTGATTATTGACCGTACCAAGCATCTTCATTTCGTATGCTTTTAATAACGGGATGGAATCGGTTTCTGGCATGCATGTGTGGGAAAGGATTGCAAAGCCTTCTTTATCTTTATACTTCTCATAAATATTTTTCATGTTCTTGTTCATTTTGGGGCAAATACCTTTACACGTAGTAAAAAAATATTCTGCCACATACACTTTCCCTTCTACATTTTTTTCTGAAAAAGGTTTGCCATTCTGATCAGTAAATGAAAAATCTTTCACATAAGTAAGCACGGGCAACTTTACTTTGTAATAATCATTACCGGCAAATAAAAAAAGATAAAAAGTCCCCATCAGTACCACAAAAAACCCGGCATACCACCAATATTTTCTCTCCATATCAACGTATAATTTAGTGTAAAATTAAGGCACCTGTTTTTTGTATCCATATTTCAGTTTTTTCTGATTGCTACAAAAGGATTTTAACACATGCCATAAGGGTTAAGGTTATCTTCATTGATGTTATCTTACATAAAAATCTTTGCCATCTTAATAATAAAATTAATTGTATGAAAACATATCTGCTCATAATCTGTATGCTAATAGCAGCCACATCTTATGCTCAAACAAAAGATGAAGTGATAATAAGAAAAAATTTAAGTAACCAGGTTACTGCATGGAATAATGGTGAGATAGAAAAATTTATGCAAGGATATTGGCAAAATGATTCTTTAAAATTTATTGGCCATTCAGGCCTCACCTATGGGTGGAGGCAAACCTTAGAAAATTATAAAAAGAATTATCCTGATACTGCTGCTATGGGGAAATTAGCTTTTGATCTTTTAGAAGTTAAACAACTATCATCAGTGTACTTTTTTGTAGTTGGCAAATGGCAGCTTACAAGAAGCATTGGGGATGTGAGAGGGCACTTTAGTTTGTTGTTAAAGAAAATAAATGATCGGTGGGTTATTGTTGCAGATCATAGCAGTTGATATTAAAACTTCCATTTTTTGCGATAGTAAATTACTAATGCTATAAAACTTCCAATAAACCAAACATAAAAAATGTAGTTGCCAATACCCGGTTTACTATCAAAAAAAGCAAGATTGAATGCTATACCTATTGTGGTGTTGATGAGCATCCATAATAATCCAACTGAAAGTGATGTAGCAATCTTAACCAGGAAATCCCTCGTTTCAGTTTCCATATTACTCATTAAAGTTGTTTTATAATTTCACCAGTTCCTGAATTGCAATCTTGTTCTTCGGAACATAACATGATAAATTTGTAAGCCTATGATGGCTTATTATCTGCTATACTTTAGTTCTCAATATATCATCAACAACAGCCGGATCAAGCAGGGTGGTTGTATCTCCCAAATTTTTGGTTTCACCTTCGGCTATCTTTCTTAATATTCTTCTCATTATTTTACCACTCCTTGTTTTAGGCAGGCCATTTACAAATTGAATTTTGTCAGGTCTGGCAATAGCCCCGATAATTCTTGTTACTGTTTGAAAAATATCTTTACGGGTTTGTTCTTCATCCACATGCATGTGACTGTAAATTACAAAGGCATAAATTCCCTGTCCCTTAATATCGTGAGGATAGCCTACCACAGCGCTTTCAATAACACCCGCATGCATATTGATAGCATTCTCTACTTCCGCAGTGCCAATGCGATGCCCGCTTACATTCAATACATCATCTACTCTTCCTGTTATCCTGTAAAATCCTTCTTTATTTTTTAGTGCTCCGTCACCGGTAAAATAAAGATCAGGGTAAGCTACAAAATAATTAGTGCGGCAGCGTTCATGGTCTCCATAAGTTGTTCTTAAAATCGCCGGCCATGGCGATTTAATACAAAGGTTGCCTTTTAATAAGCCATCTTCATCCGGCTCTGTGGCTTCATTGCCTTTTTCATCTATCAGTAGTGGTTGTACGCCGGGTAATGGCAAAGTGGCCCAACTTGGCTTAGCAGGAGTTATGCCCGCAAGATTTGAAATTAAAATTCCGCC
>JBDSAQ010000458.1:0-6243 GCA_039922095.1 Ginsengibacter sp.
TTCGCATATCTCGTGGAAGAAATATCCGGGTCGGTATCAGCGTATAAATATAATCATGGGAATTTAAAATTTATACAACGCCTTATTACACACCCTAAAGATTATAAAGGAGATATTGGCAGTGCTGATATTCATGTTTCTCCCGATGGAAAATTTCTATACGTATCAAATCGTGGAGATGAAAATACGCTTACTATTTTTTCAGTAGACCAGGCCACCGGGAGGCTTGCTCTAAAAGGCTATCAATCCACAATGGGGAAAACTCCCCGTAATTTCCTGATTGATCCCACAGGAAATTTTTTATTAGTTGCTAATCAGAATACTGATAATGTAGTTGTATTTAAAAGAAATAAACAAACAGGATTACTGCAACAAACAGATGAATTTAAAGTGCCAAAGCCTGTTTGCCTGAAAATGATTGAGTAATCAATTTAGCGTCTTACAAATAAATATTTCAAAAATTATAACTACAATTTGTAGGAATTATTCTTTAAGCATTGGCCTTAATCTCTGCTTTGATTTATTAAAAACCATTATACCATTCATTTTACCTTTTCTTATATTTTTTTGCTCGCCCTCGGGCATATTGTAAATGCTTTGGCATTCTTCACTGCAGCAGCCGCTGTATTTTTTAGCACAACTCTCACATTGAATAAATAAAAGATGACAGCCATCATTAGCGCAATTAGTATGCTCATCACAGCCCATACCGCATTGGTGGCATTTACTGATTACTTCCTTTCCGATCTTCTCCCCCAGCCTGTCATCAAAAACAAAATTTTTACCTTTAAATTTATTAGGAAGATTATCTTTTATTACAGAATTAGCATAGTGAATTATACCACCTTCCAAATGAAAAACATTCTTAAACCCTTTATGCATTAAGTATGCACTCGCCTTTTCGCAACGAATGCCACCTGTACAATACATAATTATATTTTTATCTTTTTCAGCCTGCAATAAATTTACGGCCATAGGCAATTGTTCCCTGAAAGTATCAGAAGGTATTTCAATCGCATTTTCAAAATGGCCTACCTCATATTCATAGTGGTTGCGCATATCAACAACTATAGTGTCGGGATCATCAGTTATAGTGTTGAACTCTGCAGCATTCACATACTTTCCTTTTTTACTCATGTCAAAACCGGGATCCATTATTCCATCGGCAACAATTTTATCTCTTACCTTAATTTTTAAAACCCAAAAACTTTTGCCATCATTATCTACTGCTATATTTAATCTCACATTTTGCAAACATGAAATTGAAAATAAATAACTTTTTAAACTTTCATAATTTGATACCGGCACACTCAGCTGAGCATTTATTCCTTCATGGGCAATATAGATTCTTCCAAAAACCCTTAGATCGTTAAGCTTTTTATACAATTCATCCCTGAAATATTTTGTATCCTCTATAGCTGTATATTGATAAAATGAAAAAGTAATTCGTGCTTCAGTTTCCTGGTATAGCCGCTCCTTTAATTCTTTTTGGGAAACCCTGTTATGAAGTAATGCCATTTTAGTTTAAAATTTTTATACACTTGCATGCTAATAGTAAGCTAAGATAAGATGAATCATAATTTTATTCTTTGCAATCATCTGTAGCACGTTTTCACATTATTTAAAAAATTTTTTGTTTTGGCTTTATGGAATTACCTTTGTCTACCAAGTTTATAGACTTATGCTATTTTATTTTCAAATTCTTTATATGTGCCCCTGTTGCAAGAGTTGTTCGTAATCAGCATTGTTACAACTTCCGTTCTTTTCATTTAACTCTTAAACACAATTTCTTACATGAGTCTCACGCTAAAGGATTATATCGCTCAAATAACTTCTCAGCAAGGGGAAGTGAATATTGAGGAATTCCTTTTTAAGCTAACTGAAAGGTTTCCGGAACAGGTTACATTTTCCACAAGCTTTAGTTACGAGGACCAGGTAATTACAAATAAAATATTTCAAAATAATTTATCGGTAACCATATTTACTTTAGATACCGGCCGGCTTTTTCCTGAGACCTATTCAGTATGGAGCGCTACCAATGCCAGGTATAATACCCACATTAAAGCATATTATCCTAACCACTCTTTAATAGAAAATTTTGTTGGAGAGAGAGGTCCGAATTCTTTTTATGAATCTGTTCAAAACAGGAAAGATTGCTGCTATATCAGGAAAGTTGACCCATTAAAAAGAGCGTTGAAAAATAACGCCGTATGGATAACGGGTTTGCGTGCTGAGCATTCCACTGACCGTAATAACATGCCTCAAATAGAATGGGATGAGGGTAACCAGATTATAAAATACCATCCCCTGCTGCATTGGACATTTGATGAGATTAAAGAATATGTCAATAAAAATAATGTCCCTTATAATCCTTTACATGATAAAGGATTTGTAAGTATTGGATGTGCCCCATGTACCAGGGCAATAAGGCCTGGAGAAGACTTCAGGGCAGGCCGGTGGTGGTGGGAAGATAGCGCAAAAAAGGAATGTGGATTGCATGTAAACGTAGTAGACTGATAAAAGAAAATACCAAATGAGTAAATATCATTTAGATTACCTGGAACAGTTAGAATCTGAAGCTATTCATATAATGCGTGAAGTGGCAGGTCAGTTCGAGCGCCCTGCGTTATTATTTTCCGGTGGAAAAGATTCTATAACACTTGTTCATCTTGCATTGAAAGCATTTCGGCCCGGGAAATTTCCTTTCCCTTTAGTGCATATTGATACGGGACATAACTTTCCGGAGGCTTTGGATTTCAGAGATAAACTTGTTGAAGAGATTGGTGAAAAGCTTATTGTTCGCAAAGTTGAAGACACCATAAAAGAGAAAAATCTTACAGAACAAAAAGGGAAATTTGCAAGCCGCAATGCCCTTCAAACGTATACCCTGCTTGATATTATAGAAGAGTTTAAGTTTGATGCATTAATTGGTGGCGCAAGAAGAGATGAAGAAAAAGCAAGAGCAAAAGAAAGAATATTTTCAGTGAGAGATGAATTTGGCCAATGGAATCCAAAACTGCAACGTCCCGAATTATGGAATACTTACAATGGTAAAATTCATAAGGGTGAGAACGTTCGTGCCTTCCCTATAAGTAACTGGACAGAACTTGATGTATGGAATTATATCCGGAGCGAAAAGATTGAATTGCCTTCAATCTACTTTGCACATGAAAGAGAAGTTCTTGAACATGAAGGACAGTTAGTGGCCGTCTCAGAATTTATTCAACTCGATCCCTCTGATGTAATATTAACAAAGAAAGTAAGATATAGAACTGTTGGTGATATGACCTGTACAGCAGCCGTTGAATCAGATGCAACCGCTATTGATGATATTATTAACGAGATAATAGCTACCAAAACAAGCGAAAGAGGCGAGACAAGAATTGATGATAAAGTATCTGAAGCTGCAATGGAAGACAGGAAAAAAGGCGGGTATTTTTAAATTCGGTAATAAGTTTTAAGTACTAAGTCGTAAGTAAGAGAATAGAAAGCGAGTTCTCTTTACTTTGATTTTACCTCAAAACCTACAACTTAACACCTACAACTTACAACTCAAAAAATGGACATCTTAAGATTTATAACAGCAGGAAGTGTTGATGACGGTAAGAGTACGTTGATAGGCCGCCTCTTATACGATAGTAAATCTATCCTGATAGATCAACTTCAAGCGATTGAAAAGCAAAGTAAAAATAAAGAAGATGGAGAGATAGACCTGGCGCTGCTTACAGATGGGCTCCGTGCTGAAAGAGAGCAGGGCATAACCATTGATGTTGCATATAAATATTTTTCAACACCCCAAAGAAAATTCATCATTGCAGATGCACCAGGGCATATTCAATACACCAGAAATATGGTTACCGGCGCATCAAATTCTGAGCTGGCGATAATTCTTGTTGATGCAAGAAACGGTGTGGTAGAGCAAACACGGCGTCATTCTATCATAGCATCTCTGCTGAATATCCCACATATAATTGTTGCCATAAATAAAATGGACCTTGTTGATTATTCACAGGATGTTTATAATAATATTGTTATTGATTATGTAGAAGTAGCAAGGTCATTGGGTTTAAAAGATGTAATGTACATTCCTATCTCTGCTCTTAATGGAGATAATATTGTAGATAAATCAGAAAAATTTACCTGGTATGAAGGTGACTCGCTATTACACCTTTTAGAAAATGTTCCTTTGGAGTCAGATACTAATTTAACTGATGCAAGATTTCCTGTGCAATATGTCATCCGTCCGCAAGCCACTGAATTGCACGATTATAGAGGCTACGCCGGTAAAATAATCAGCGGCATCTATCGGAAAGGGGATAAAATTATTGTTCAGCCTTCAGGGCTTGAAAGTACTATTAAGGCAATTGAAATTGGAGGTAAGGAAACGGATGAAGCTTTTGCACCGCAAAGTGTAGTGCTTCATTTGGAAGATGATATTGATGTGAGCCGGGGTGATATGATTGTTCAAAAAAATAATCAGCCTATAACAGAACAGGAATTTGAAGTACTATTATGCTGGATGGGCAACAAACCTTTAATACCTGGCAATAAATATTTCTTACAAATCAACAGCCGTGTGGTTAGAAGCATCGTAAAGGAAATAGATTATAAATTAGATGTAAATACTTTAGAGAAAAACTATTCACCTGAAAAAGCAGAATTGAACGATATAATAAAAGCGACAATTAAAACTTCTTCACCGGTGGCTTTTGATTCTTATAAAAAATTAAGGGTTAACGGCGGCGCTGTTTTAATTGATGAAACAAGTTGTGTAACCGTAGGGGCTTGTATGATTCAGTAACTTGTTAATTGTTAGTGCTCATTAGTCATTAAGTCATTAGTCATTTTGTAAAATAGTTATTTATGATTAAGTTGATTGATTTGGAGGTTTACAAAATAGCTCTTGAAATTGGAGAGAGGGTATGGCAAGTTGTTGAGAAGTGGGATTATTTCAACAAGGACACACTTGGAAAACAGTTTGTAAGGGCTGCCGATTCGATGGCCTTAAATATTGCAGAAGGCTATGGCAGGTTCTTTTATAAAGAAAATAAGAATTTTAATTACTATAGCAGAGGCTCTGCTTTTGAGGCAGCAAGTTGTTTACATAAAGCCAATAAAAGAAAATTGGTTGGAGAAGAATATACTCTTGAATTAAGGAAGCTTTTTGAAAAATATTTTAAACTGATAAACGGTTACATTAAATCTATTGGTACAATTCAAAATTTAAATGAATTACACGAAGATGGCATCGTTTATCAAACAAAAGCGAATTTTGAGGATACCTTAACCAATGACTCAATGGCTTAATGACCAACAACTAATGACTAATGACTAATGACTCAATGACCAATAACTCCAACATAAAAGGAAAAGTAATCCTTGCAGGTGCAGGCCCCGGTGATCCTGAGCTTATTACTGTTAAGGTTGCTAAATATCTTCAGCAAGCCGATGTTGTTTTAACCGACCGCCTGGTTAGTGATGAAATTTTAGATCAATATGTATCAGCAAATGCAGAGATTATCCATGTTGGCAAGCAGTGCCGTCGTGGCGTTTCTACGCCGCAGGAAACCATCAATGAGCTGTTGGTTCATTATGCATCCTCTGGAAAGTTTGTGGTAAGGCTTAAAGGCGGAGATGTATCAGTATTTTCTAACATAAAAGATGAATTAGACACACTTATCGAGAATCAAATTTCTTATGAAATCATACCAGGTGTTACAGCCGCTTTAGGTGCAGCAGCATATGCAGGTATTCCGTTAACAGCAAGAAATTATGCAACATCTGTTCGTTTTGTTACTTATTATAAATCAGATATAGTAAACGATGCATATTGGAAAGAACTTGCCGATACTACTGATACAATAGTATTTTATATGTCTTCTGAAACGCTGGATACGGTTGTTGCAAAACTTGTAACTAACAACATAGCAGCAGATAAATTATTGGCAGTAATTGAACAGGCAACAACACCATTTCAAAAAGTCCATATAAGTAATCTATATAACTATGAAGAAACTTTAAAAAACCAATCATTCATTTCTCCATCCTTAATTATCATTGGAAAAGTGGTTGCGTTGCATGAACAATTTGCATGGCTTGAAAATAATGAGAGCAGCAAATTCTATTTTAAACCCGTGCAGGAAATAATTAAATCAATAAAATTATCTGCATGAATTTTATAAACAATTAAACATAAAGCCCTGAGCCCCTCTCCTTTGGAGAGGGGTTGGGGTGAGGTCAACA
>JBDSAQ010000459.1:0-10465 GCA_039922095.1 Ginsengibacter sp.
ACATATTTAGCTACGATCATAATAGCAATGAAGTATTGTTTACAAATGAAAATGGCAATACAGAAACAAAATTATTTGACAGTCATTCAAATCAAACTCTTTCAACAAAGGCTGATAATACATTTACAGAAGGTATCTATAATTCATTTAACTCCCCAACGCAAATAAAAGATGCCAATGGTAACATTACCCTTTTTAATTACGACGGAGTAAGCAACAACTTAAACTCTATACAATTTGCCGATAATACCTATAATTATTTTTATTACAACTCAGCTGGTCAGGTTACATCTACAAAAGACGGTCGTAATAATACAACTTCGTATAACTATTCACCATCAGGCGATTTACTCTCAACAACTAATCCTATTGGCACCAAACAATACAGCTATGATGCTGCCGGAAGGCTTTCAGCCATTACTGATGAAAATTTGCATACTTCCCATTTTGCTTATGACGATAATGACAACATTACCAGCATTACAGATCCCTTAGGCCGCATAGACTCTTTTACTTATGATGCTAATAATCAGTTATTGCTATCAATTGATAAAATGGGTTTCGTTACCCAATTTGCTTATGATAAAAAAGGCAGGCTTAAATCTAAAATCAATCCAAAAGGCGGAACCACTTTTTATGAATACAATACCAGGGATAAGCTAATTTCCATCACCGACCCTTTAAATAATATTATAAGATTTGAGTATGATAAAAAAGGTAGAAAAATAAGTGCTGCCAATGCTTTAGGCGCTACCCAATATCAATATGACAGCATTGGAAATCTCAAGAAAATAATTGATCCCACAAATAAGATTATTACGTATTCATATACAAAAACAAACAGAGTAAATACTGTAACAGATGGATTAAACAACACAACCAGCTATATTTATGATAATAATGGAAACTTAAAACTCACAATAAATCCATTAGGTAAACGCACAGCAAATACTTATGATGTGATGAACAGGCTTGCATCTGTTTTAGATGCTTCAAATAATACCACATCTATTACTTATGATGCCAATGGAAATAAAACCGCTATAACCGATGCTAATACACATACACAAAGCTACACCTACGATCCTGCTAACAGGGTAATCAACTTTAAGGATGCTGCGGACAATGAATGTATTTATGACTACGATCCTGCAGGCAATAATATTGCTATTACAAAGCCAACAGGGGTTATAACTAAAGTGTACGACTCTGCTAACAGGGTAAAATTGGAAAGTATTTCTTCAGGAGATAGCTATGCATTCCAATATGATAACAACGATAATATTTTATTAATGAGTAATAATTCAGGTACTACAAAAATGATATATGACAGCCTGAATCAAGTAACTCAATATTTAAATCCATTCAATCAGCAGGTATCATTCGGCTACGATGCTGCAGGTAATAAAACATCTGTTACTTATCCCGGTAACCAAACAGTAAATTATACTTATGATGCAGCAAATAATTTAAAAACAGTTACGGATTGGCTCTCACACACTTTTACTTATACATACGATGCCGCAGGCAGAAACACCAAATTGCTTTATCCCAATGGCATACATACTGATTATACTTTTGATGACGCTGCACGTTTAAGCGACAAAAAAAACACACTTAATTCAAATAAAATCTTAACTCAAAGCACCTTCACCTTAGATCCAATAGGCAATAGAATTAAAGAGATCAAAATTGGCCTTCTCCCTTCCTCTCTGCCACAATCTTCCAATACCTACACTTATGGTAAAGATGATAGAATGCTTACTAACTCTGTTTGGAATTATACAAATGATAACTCCGGTAACAGGATTTCTGAAACCAATGGAACTACTATTGCAAACTACACCTTTACAGTTGACAATTTGCTCAGGAACTCTACCGATACTACAGGCGCTATTGCTTCTTTTACCTATAACCCTTTTGGTCATAGATTAAGCAAAACAAATTCTTCGGGTAGTATAAGATATGTTTTAGACATTAGCGATGGCTTATCAAAAGTGTTACAAACAAGTGATACAAACGGAACAGTAAAATCCCATTATGTTTATGGTTTAGGTTTATTAGAAAGAATAGACTCTGCAAACAATGGATTGTATTATCATTTCGATGCACAGCACAATACAGTAGCTTTAACTGATGCAAATGATTCAACAATTGACGCCTATACTTACGACCCCTTTGGTGTACTGCTTGCTCATACGGGTAATACCGAACAACCATTTACATTTTTAGGAGAGTTTGGAGTAGAACAGGAGAGTACAACACAATATTATGTTCGTGCAAGATACTATGATGCTGCCAATGGAAGGTTTTTAAGTAAGGATGCATTTCCATTTGCATTGAATAATCCACAGACAATTAATAGGTACGTGTATTCAACAAATAATCCAATATCAAATTTTGATTATAATGGTTTTTATGGAAGTCAGGATGATAATATTTTGGATTGGAGTCATGGTATTTTAGATTTGGCTGAAGAGTTTGATGAAGCGTTTAAAAAAAGTAATCAATTTGTAGGGTACTATAAAGGTAATTTCAAATTTTGGAGTAATAATTTCTATGGCAATCAAAAAATTTCTGCCTCTATAGTAAAACTACAAAAGGAAAGATTTAAGGGGTTTGGAACAGCGATTGAGTCCCTAGGAAAAATCGTAGGTCTTTATGAACTACATAAAAATGGCAACGAATCCGCTAAATTATATTCATCAGGAAACATAACACTGACAGAACATATTGGTAATCTCAGTTTATCTGTCCTAGATGTTTACTCTGGAGGAGGGCTGTATGATTATAAAAAAGATGTTGGAAAAACTGTGGATGATTACATGAATTATAAAATAACTGGCGGGGAGGTTATCGGTAATATAGTTACGGGAGGCATTCGGGCAATTGTTCCTGGCTATTCTTTTATTGAAGATCATATTACAACTCCCTTTCTTAATTGGGAAAATAGAAAGATAGATCAACTTTATAATTGGATTATTAAATAATATTTTCAAACTGCTAGTCTAATGAACAAAATTTGGATAGTAATAATAATTTGGATTTTGTCACCATTATTGTCTGAATCTCAAACGATATACTATCAATATGACGAAATTAGTCGGCTCATCCAAGTCACATATCCGGATAGCAACATTATTACCTATACCTACGATGCTTCAGGTAACAGAACAAGCGCCCAAACTCAAAATACTTGTATTACAAAATCTTCGCCTATAATCTCAGCATCAGGTAATTTAATTTTTTGTGTAGGAGATTCAGTTATTCTTACATCCACCAATAGCGCAAAATTTTTATGGTCAACCGGTGACACTACACAGAACATTGTAGTAAAAGAATCAGGTAAATTTATTGTTACTGCAGACTATTTTTATGCCTGTTCAAAAACATCCGATACGGTTAATGTAACAGTACTGCTTGATTCAGTTCCTGTTCCTACTGTAAAAATTAAAAATATCAATGACACGATTTTTTTTGTTTCTTCCCTATCGCCTGGCTATCAATGGTTAAAAAATGATAGTACGATTACAGGAGCAAATAATCAAAACTATGCTGCAAATGATTCAGGTTATTATAGTGTAAGAGCAAAAAGTATAAACGGGTGTTTAAGTGATACATCTATTAAAGTTATAAAACCGGTGCTATATAGTTTTATTGGGGATGGTAACTGGGATAACCCCGCAAATTGGTCGGACAGTATTCTACCCATTACCCATTTACCTTATGGTGAGGAAATTATTATTAATCCTGTTGGTACAGGTGTGAGTGTGCTGAACAGATCACAAACCATAAATGATGGTGCAAGAATAACAGTTGCGCAGGGTAAAAAACTTATTATACAAAGCGACTTAATAATTAAAGGATTATTATCATCTGTTACTACTTTAAATATAACAGGCCTCACATCAAACTCTGCAATAGCAGGAGGTAACATCCTTTCGAACGGCGGCTTATCAGTAACTGAAAGTGGTATTTGTTATGCTGTTACAAACAATCCAACTATCGAAGATAATGTTCTTGCCACAGGATCAGGTACTGGTTTATTCACAGTTACTCTTTCCGACTTAAAAGAAAATACTACGTACTATGTTCGTGCTTATGCAATAAATAGCTTAGGCACATCTTATGGAAATACTATTTCTTTTAAAACACCAATTCCACAAATAACAGATATTGATGGCAATAAATATTCCGTAGTTGATATTTGCAACCAAACATGGACAGCGAAAAATTTAGAAGTAACTCATTACAGAAATGGAGATACTATACCCCAAGTACAAGACCCTGCAACTTGGTCAAGTTTAACAACAGGGGCCTGGTGTTATTATCAAAACCATACAGCTAACGGAACTATTTATGGAAAATTATATAACTGGTATGCAGTTAATGATTCAAGAGGCTTAGCCCCTGTTGGCTTGCATATACCTTCTGCAGCAGAATGGACGAATTTATCAAATGCATGTTTAGGAGGAAGTTCAGTAGCCGCCGGAAAAATGAAAACTACAGGCACATTACAAGCTGCTACTGGCTTATGGCTGGGAAGCACTAATACTGCTACTAACAGCAGTGGTTTTTCAGGAATTCCTGCGGGACTGTGTTTAGCAAACGGATCGTTTGCCAACCTTAATTCAAGTGGGTTTTGGTGGAGTTCAACACAAAGCAATACACCTACAGCATCATTTTGGGAAGTAGACCAGGGCTCAGATGAATTATCTAATGGCAATATCAGTAAAAACATAGGTTTTACCGTACGTTGTGTCAAAAATTAATAAATACCCATTTTACTTTTAATAAATAAACTTTCAAAATGAATAAAATCAAATCAATTTTTGCAGGTATCTGCACTTTTATTTGCATAATATATTCGGGCAACTTATCAGCACAGGTAAGCATTGGTGTAAGTACACCTCATCCAAGTGCTATGCTTGAAATAAATTCAAATTCCAAAGGTTTATTAATACCGAGAATGACTGCTGACCAAAGATCAGCTATTAGTCTTCCCGCAACAGGGCTTATAGTTTATCAAACAGATGGAACAGAAGGCTTTTATTTTAATAATGGAACACCAGGTTTGCCTAATTGGGTTTCTCTTTCTACATCAGCAGGAGGAGACAGTTGGAACTTAATTGGTAATGCAGGAATAAATCCTGCTGATAATTTTATTGGTACTACTGATGAACAGCCATTAGATTTCCGTACTAATAATATTTTGAGAACCCGTATCACTACTAAAGGACAAATTGAAACTTATAACACGGGCAGTTCTGTTTTTATTGGAAAAGCAGCGGGAGCTAATGATGATTTAAATAATAGACAAAATATTTTTATCGGGGATTCTGTGGGCTATTCAAATACTGTAGGAAGCATAAATACTGCTATAGGGTATTCCGCACTTCGCAATAATACAACTGCACAAGCTAATGTTGCAATCGGCCCTTATGCGTTATTCACACAATCATTTAGTAATGGTGGAACTCCTTGGGAAAGTAATAATATAGCCATTGGATATAGTGCGCTTTTACGCAACCAACCAGAAATAAACAACATCTACGGTTCCAACAATATTGCAGTAGGAAGGGGGGCGCTATTTTTTAACACAACTGGATTCCAAAATACTGCTATTGGAACCAGTGCACTGCAAGGTAATACAACTGGAATAAGTAATACTGCTTTAGGGTATGGTTCGATTTCAAATACTAGTGGCACAGGATCACTAAATACAAGTATAGGTGCTTTGACATTAAATGCACTCACCTCCGGATATGGTAATACCGCTTTAGGATATGCTGCAGGAAACACTCTTACAACTGGAGGGTATAATACATGTATTGGAAATTCAGTTAATGTAGATGCTGGGAATCGCATTAATACCGTTCTGATAGGTGGTGATGGCATTCTGGCACCTGGAGGTGATAACCGTGTAAGAATAGGTAATAGTTCCATGACATCTATAGGAGGACAAGTAGATTGGACAACTATTTCAGACGAACGTTTGAAAGAAAATATAAATGATGATGTATTTGGTCTTGCATTTATTTTAAAATTGAAACCGGTTAGTTACAATTACAGTATTAAAAAATCGTCACTTCTTCAAAGGAAAGTTGACACAGTAAGCTGGAAAAGCAAATATGATATTGAAAAAATCAGGTTCAGTGGTTTTCTTGCTCAAGAAGTAGAAAAAGCTGCTAAGGAAATAGGCTATGATTTCAGTGGCGTTGACAAGCCTGAAGATGCTAATGGATTATATGGTCTGCGGTATGCCGCATTTGTAGTTCCTCTTATAAAGGCAGTGCAAGAGCAACAAACAATAATTGACGAATTGAAGGCAGAAAATAATAAACTAACAAATCAAATGAATGAATTAAAAAAGGAATTAGAGGATATAAAGAAAATTATTTTGCAAAAATAACTGTTGCAAACAAGTACCCCCCCTCCTGGCGGCTGTCTTCACCCAACAGTCAGCATTGAAGTATAATACAACAAATTGTTACCGCAGATAATGTAAGTAGACACAAAATAAATGGATACAGTTACCTGCATCAATCTCATTTTATTTCCAATACAGAAGCCGCCTGGCTTTAGCGGCAAGCGGTTGAAAAAGGTGAAGATTTAGTTATCTTTGAGTATGTTCTTTTAATATACCTGCATTAAAAATCTGAAAATGAAAAGCATTCAAAACTTTACGGCAATC
The DNA here is from genome assembly GCA_039922095.1 of Ginsengibacter sp. GTDB lineage: Bacteria > Bacteroidota > Bacteroidia > Chitinophagales > Chitinophagaceae > Ginsengibacter. The sequence continues at coordinate 6,695 of JBDSAQ010000459.1, forward strand.
ATAGAAAAGGAAGATGATGTATATGTAGCCTTATGCCCTGAACTGGATATTGCCAGCCAGGGAAATACTGTAGAAGAAGCCAAAGCCAATCTTCATGAAGCCATCGAATTATTTTTTGAGCATGCCTCAAAAAATGAAATTGAATACAGGCTGAAAAATGATATTTTCATCACAAATCTGAAAATAGAAGTTGAGCAGGCTTAATGTTAGCAATATGAATTTCTCATACCATTTGCTGTAATCTTGATTACCTTAATATCTGTGCTTAGTTGAAGTGCAGGAAGTTGCTCTAATTCACACCTGCCGGAAAAGAAGAAAGTTTTATCTTTCTTTACTTTAGTTCATAGGGGTTTATAGTTTCCAAGCCATCAATGTTTTTAAAGTCGTCTTTATTGCGGGAAATAAGGGTAAGCTTATTAACAAGAGCAGTAGCTGCAATAATGGTATCAGGAAGTTTGGTTTTTTGAGCCTTGCGAATAGCAATACTTTTATCTGCTACATCAGTACTCAAACCGAGTACCGCAGAATCATCTACAAAATCAATAAGCGTTTGATAATGTTCATCTGGTGCATTAAACCCGAGAACTTCTATCCTGGTAATAACTGAAATGTTAGGAACGGCATCAATAATATGGTTCATAAAAGACATGCCCGCTTCAGGAAGTTTTTTTCCTAAATAATCAATAACGGCATTTGTATCTATTAAATACTGCGGTTGTTCCATTCGTTACGGCTTTCTGCAACATAATTTTGAAGTTCATCGGCAATAGCGCCAGGCAGTTTTCCGGCATACTTTTCCGATAATTTTCCATTACTCCGTGTGTTCTTGTTCAATACTTTAATTAATTGTAGTTCTTCCAATTCAAGCAAAAGCTTTTCAGCTTTATGATTAGTCAGCTCAATTAGCATTGTTTCCATTAAAAATCGTTTTGTTCGTTTAAAGATATAATTTATAACGGATAACATCATAATAGTATAAGGCACAATACAATATTTACTATTGTTATAATTGAACTGATAGATTCTTTTTCTTCATTATCCATTTTTTCAACCTCATTAAATGCGGCCAGGTGAGAACAATTGATAAATTGAGATTTATAAACGAATCCGGAAGATTCTGTTTCTTGAATATGTTATTGAAGTTGAAATACCCGAGACATTTGAACAAATAGCAAGGGCATTATTGGGGCGAATGAACTTCTATGAAACGATGGTGGAATTTAAAATACAGTTTCAAAAATTCTTTTTAGTACTTTTTCAAAATGAGCTTGTTTTAAAGAAAAAAATTTTTGAAATAATTTCATCAGTTATATATGATTATCATCTTCAAAATTAACAGCCCTGGTCTTGATTTTTATTTCAATATACTTCTTCCAATTACTATCCTCTGCATCTCGCTGGTGCCTTCATAAATCTGAGTGATTTTGGCATCTCTCATCATTCTTTCAACATGATATTCTTTTACATAACCGTAGCCTCCGTGAATTTGAACTGCTTCAGTTGTAACCCACATAGCGGTTTCGCTGGCAAATACTTTTGCCATTGCGGCGCTTGTTGTATAATCGAGCTTCTCATCTTTTTCCCATGCAGCATTAAGACATAATAAACGGGCTGCCTCAATCCTTGTTATCATATCTGCCAGCTTAAACTGAATTATCTGGTGATACATAATTTCTTTGCCAAATGCTTTACGCTGTTTTGCATATGCCAATGATCTTTCATAAGCGCCCTGGGCAATACCTAATGCCTGTGATGCAATACCAATCCGTCCTCCCGATAAAGTCTTCATGGCAAAAACAAATCCCAAACCATCTTCTCCGATCCTGTTTTGTTTTGGTACTTTAACATCGTTAAATAAAATGCTGTGGGTATCACTTCCTCTTATGCCTAATTTATTTTCTTTAGCGCCAACTGACACACCAGGCCAGTTTTTTTCAACAATAAAAACATTTATCCCCCTGCTTTTTTTGGAAATATCTGTTTGTGCCATCACTAAATAAACAGATGCAGAATTGCCATTAGTGATCCAGTTTTTTGTGCCATTCAATAAATAAAAATCCCCATTATCATCGGCAGTAGATTGCTGTGAGGTAGCGTCGCTGCCTGCTTCCGGCTCGCTGAGTAAAAATGCACCTATATATAATTCCCCGTCTTTTTCCCCCTGTGCAAGAGGAGTTAAATATTTTTGTTTTTGTTCTTCGTTACCATAAGCCTCAAGTCCCCAGCATACCAAACTATTATTTACACTCATGCAAACACTTGTGCTGGCATCTACCTTACTTATCTCTTCCATTGCCAAAACATAACTAATAGTATCAAGCCCGGCGCCACCGTATTTTGGATCTACCATCATACCCATAAATCCCAGGTCTGCAAGTTTCATTACTTGTTCATAAGGAAACTTTTGGAGCTCATCTCTTTCTATTACACCAGGCAAACACTCATTTACGGCAAAATCATGTGCTGCCTGTTTTATCATTAACTGCTCCTCAGTAAATTCAAATTCCATTATATATTTTTAATCTGGTACAAAAGTAAGGCAATGCTATTAATGGTAATTTTTGTATGAATAAGTTAGATAGCTATTTATGAAGTATTACGCCATCACTTTGAAGTCCGCAGACCTTTCCTTTCAGACAACACCATGCGGTTTTTCGGCTCAGCCATTTTTAATTTGTATTCACGAATATGCTGGCTAATTTTCTCCCTTTCTTCTTTTGTCAAAGGTCTTGGATCAACATAAAAGTCAACGTCTAAAGGTTCTCTGATAAGTCCCATAATTTTATGATTTAAAATATTTTTCAATTAATGCTTTTGCTGGTAATGTATCAATTATCATGAGATGCCCTCCAAAATGATATGCGCCTAAGGCTTTTTTATAATGGTCAATAAGTTTTGTTTTTGAATGAAAGGAAACGAAGCCATCAAAACCTTTTTGAAAGGAAAGGCGACAAGCATATGCAACCAGATTTCCGGGAACACCTAAATAAACTTTTGTCCTGCCCTTATTAAAAGGGGCACTCTCTATTAAGTGCATGTAAATATGGTCAATGTCAATGCTTAAACTTACTAATCCCTGAATAACATTTGGATTGCCTTGAATTGTGAGTTTATAAACCTCTCTGTCCGGAGTATTAAGTTCACTTTTCCAATTAAAAAGCCATTCATGTTTACTTGATACTTGCTTAAGGTCGGCTTTAAGTAAGTGTGAAATGTCAGTAGGAAACCTGTCACCCGTAATAACGTTTTCAATAGAACGGGTTAGTCTATCAATTTCAAAATCAAGAAAATTTATTCTTCCTTTTTTCACCATCACAAGTTACGAAAAGTAGAGTCGTCAATAACTTTAGGTATAAAGTATAGTATCTGTAATTATACCATGCTTCCTGCTATTTATGAGGAGCGAACCTGCATTTCATATTCGTCATTTACAGTTCATGATAAGCACCTTATAAAAAATTACTTTTGCATTAATGGAAATTAATTGCACTGGTAAAGAATTATTGCTGTTTAAAAAAATTGCAGAGGCTGCTGAAGAGTTAAACATGCCATGCTACATAATCGGAGGTTTTGTACGGGATAAAATTATAGGCAGAGGCACAAAAGATGTGGATATAGTTTGCATAGGAGATGGCATTGAACTGGCTTATAAAGTTGCTGCTCTTTTTAAACCGGTACCTGTTGTAAATTATTTTAAAAATTTTGGCACTGCGCAAATGAAAATGACTTTGCCCGGTGATCCGGATTTTTTTGATGTAGAATTTGTTGGCG
>JBDSAQ010000460.1:0-17052 GCA_039922095.1 Ginsengibacter sp.
ATAAGCCAAACTTCTTCTTCTGCAACAGGCTTATGCTCCACTCCCTTCGGTATAACCAGCATCTCCCCTTCATTCAATTCTACAGTTTTATCTTTAAACTCAATCTTTAATCTGCCTTTAATAATAAAAAAAAGCTCATCTTCATTACGATGATTGTGCCAGACAAATTCACCTTTTATTTTAGCTAATTTTATTTCCTGCCCGTTAAGTTCTCCAATTATCTTTGGGCTCCAGTGATCATTAAAAAGATTAAACTTATCTAAAAGATTAATTTGTTGCATTTATTATTTTTTATTAAAGTTAGTCAGTCCATGAATAAATTAGTGATTTTACAAAAAGGCATTTAATTCCGGCGCCATTCAAAAAACTTATTACGGATACCTGTGCCTAACCACCATTTAAATATTTAATAATTATGTAATAGTAATTACAGAAACTATTTTTATTTTTATTGCTCACATCTAAATACAATAAAAATGACAACTAAAGAAGTAGCAAACCGCCTCGTAGAACTTTGCCGCCAGGGTAAAATTGAAGAAACACTTAAAGAATTATATGCTGATAACGCTGTTAGTATTGAAGCTGATGATTCTATGGGACCAAGAACAACCGAAGGACTACCAGAAATTATAAAAAAAGGAGAAATGTTTAATTCAATGGTTCAGGAATTTCATGGCGCAGTAATTTCCGATCCTGTTGTTGGCGGAAACAGTTTTGCAATTTCATGGGATCTTGACGTAACTATGAAGGGGAAGGATAGAATGCAGATGAGTGAAGTTTGTGCCTACAAGGTAAAAGATGGCAAAATCGTTTTAGAGCAATTTTTCTATTAACAGTTTATATTGTAAATTATTTAATCCTTGTTGCTGTTTGATGAGGAAGGGATGCGCATGCTTTTTATTAAGCCTCGCCTCTACTCCGGATCTGTAAACTATACTCATATCTTCCTGCGCAATTATATAATCATTTTCTATGGAAGAGAAATGAAATTAACCTTGGTGGCTGGGTTTTGTCATTGTCATCAAACCATTCCTGCAGATCGGCGCAGGTAAAGCCATGTTGTTTTGCGGCTTCAAGGTAATCTGATATATGATGTATAAAATATTCCAGTTCCAAAAGGTTCCCTTCCTTCTCAAACCTTGCCCTGCTCCCCGATAATTGTTTATAAGGATGCAGTTCACAAAGATAAAATTTACCATTGCCGTTAAGTATAACTGCGGCCTGTTGAAAAATAAATTTAATATTTTGTATATGCTCTAATACAAGGCTGCATGTGACCAAATCTGCTTTACTAAACAACCAGGTTTTGGTAATATCAGCCTGCTCAAAATGTACATTTTCAGATGTTACTTTTTGTCTCGCTATCTGCAGCATCTCTTCTGAAAAATCTATTGCTGTCAGATGATTACTTTTATCTGCAAGCCATGTCGTGTTTTTTCCGGTACCACAACCAATTTCCAGGATACTATTAAAAGTATAATTTTCTAATACCTGCCTTATTGCCTTTGCCTCAAGGTCACGGGTCTTGTTTACTGTAGTGTCATACGTTACAGCCCAGTTGTTGTATGCGTCCTGTGTCTTCATAATATTTATTACCTAAAAACTTATTAAATATATGAAACAAAATAAATTATCATTTCAATGTTTATCTAAATCTAAGTCCTTAATTATCTAGTTGAACAATCTTCAATTCCTGTTGCACAGGAAATAAATTTTGCTCATAATATGTACGCGACTTCTTTGCTAAACGTTTATCAATAACAATCCATCAACATTATATAAATTTGTCTTCAGTTAGCGTGGGGCTTTACAGATATTTATCTGTAAGTCAATCCCGAAAGGAAGATATAGCATTCTTTTCCTTCTTTTCTAACTATAGTTTCTAAAATTTTTGATAGCGTGTGTTGTAATTAATGATTGCCTTTTACTCAATTTGAAATAGTATAGAACAGATAATTTCCTATGAAAAAAATCTATATCATTGGAACGCTATTTTTCCTTTTTATAATTGGCGCAAAGCCTTATGATCAATTTCCACAGGCAGAGATTACTAACGGCTTAATCAAAGCACGCCTTTATCCTCCTGATACTAAAAACGGATATTATCGTGCTTCAAGATTTGATTGGTCTGGCGTGATGCCTGAACTGGAATTCCAGGGGCATTCATATTTTGGACAATGGTATGAAAAGTATAGCCCCATGCTTCATGATGCTATTATGGGGCCGGTAGAAGATTTTTTACCCGTGGGTTATGATGAAGTAAAGCCAGGTGATAGTTTTCTTAAAATCGGTATAGGCATCGTAACAAAACCTGAAGAACCAAAATACTCAATCGTTACTCCTTATCAGTTAATAAATCCGGGTACATGGAAGGTGAAAAAGAAAGCTGATTGGGTAGAATTTATTCAAACACTCAGGGATAATGAGTATGCCTATAAGTATAGCAAAAAAATACAACTAACGAAAGGTAAACCGGAAATGGTTTTATCTCATTCCCTAAAAAATACAGGAAAGCAAACAATTGAAACCGATGTATACAATCACAATTTTTTTGTTATGGACAACAGCCCTATAGGCATTGGCTATGTTGTTAAGTTCCCTTTTAATTTGGTTGGAGAAGCCCAGGGAAAAGGAGACTTTGGAAAGATACAGAATGATCAAATTGTATTTCTGAAAGCGCTGTCAAAAAATGATCACCTTTACTATCAATCTTTAAAAGGGTTTAGCGATAGTGTAAAAGACTATGACATCAGTATTGAAAATCATAAAACTGGTGCCGCAGTAAGAATTACAAGTGATCATCCTCTTTCAAGATTAGTATTTTGGTCAGCACAAAAAACTATATGCCCTGAGCCATATATTCATATAAAAATTGAACCCGGGGAAACATTTAAGTGGAAGATACTTTACCAATTCTATATTTGCGACGTAATAAATAAAGATTAAGAAATGAAGATTAAACTGGAGCTTTTAACTTTTGGGCTGTTACTTTTTGTGGCTTGTAAAAATACAGATTCCGGCAAAGGCGCTGTAGCATCAATGCAGGCGGGCAAAGATTATCCTGTATATGGAGGAAATAAAGCAGGCAACCGCTATTCGCCATTATCACAGATAAATATTAATAACGTAACCAACCTGCAGCAAGCCTGGATTTATTTCGCTAACGACAAGCCTGATACAAATAATAAGTTTTCAGGCTCACGGGAAATACAGTGCCAGCCAATAGTAGTGAACGGTATTTTATATGGCACCTCTGCCGAACTTAATTTGTTTGCTTTAAAAGCGGCAACAGGTGAGCAGGTATGGAAATTTGAACCCTTTAAGGAGAAACAACAATTCAATACTAACCGGGGGGTTATGTATTGGGAAGATGGAAATGATAAGCGCATTCTTTATACTGCAAGTACCTTTCTTTATGCCGTAAATGCTTTAACAGGTAAGGCAGTTGCAACTTTTGGCAATAATGGAAGAGTAGATTTACATGAAGGCCTTGCCGCTAATATTGGGCACGATGTTAAAGATTTATCAGTAACTGCCACTACACCAGGGGTAATTTATAAAAACACAATTGTGATCGGGTCAAGTGTATCTGAAGGGGGTAATGCGGCTCCTGGTTATATACGTGCATTTGACGTGATAACAGGTAAATTAAAATGGGTTTTTCACACCATTCCCCAGCCCGGTGAATTTGGTTATGATACCTGGCCAAAAGATGCCTATAAAAAAATTGGTGCCGCAAATAGTTGGGGTGGCATATCAGCCGATGAAAAACGCGGCCTGGTTTTTTTAGGTACTGGTTCACCTTCATCCGACTTTTACGGAGGAGACCGTGAGGGAAGCAACCTGTTTGCAAATTGTATACTTGCGCTCGATGCAGAAACGGGAAAAATGAAATGGTACTTTCAAACCGTGCATCATGATCTTTGGGATCGGGATCTTCCATGCCCTCCGAATCTTGCAACTATAAACCATAATGGAATAAAAAGGGATGTAGTTGTACAGGCTGGTAAAGATGGATTGATTTATGTGCTTGACCGGGATAATGGTACATCCTTATTTCCTATAGAAGAACAACATGTTCCGGTTGCGGGTTTGCCTGGAGAACATCCATATCCAACACAGAAATTTCCTGCTAAACCTCTGCCCTTAAGCAGGCAGATATTTACTGAAGCAGATATAACAAACATTTCCCCGGAAGCTCATGAATTCGTTAAAAAACGTTGGTTGGAATACCCAAAGAAAGATAATAAATATGAACCGCCAGGTGTTGCAGGAACATTGCTTTTTGGTTACAGTGGAGGGGCTGAATGGGGTGGTAATTCAATAGATCCTGATGGTATACTTTATCAGAATGCTAATGAATATGCGTGGGATTTAAAAATGATAGATAAGGAAACCCGCAATAAGGAGATTGCATCTCTGTCACATGGCAATGCATTGTATGTTAAAAACTGTGCAACCTGTCATGGAGAAGATAGAAAAGGAAGTGGTACAATATTTCCAGCGCTCGTTGATATTGGAAAGAAAAGAACGGCAGATGAGATCAGCAATATCATAAAAACCGGGAGCGGCCGGATGCCTTCATTTCAGCACTTATCAGAGCAGGAAAGAAAATCTATTGCAGGATATTTATTAAACCGGGAATACAGATTGCCAAGGGTTGGCGATGGGCATAGTAATATTGATACCCCAGGTATTAAGAAAGCAGACTTCCCTTACGAACCAAAATATACTGCTAAAGTTTGGAGACGATTTACTGATCAGGATGGTTACAATGCCCTTAGACCACCCTGGGGCACATTGAATGCAATTAACCTTAGTACGGGTGATTACTTGTGGCGTGTTCCTTTAGGAGAATTTCCTGAGCTTACAAAAAAAGGAATACCGGTAACAGGTACTGATACTTATGGAGGGCCTGTAGTAACTGCTGGTGGACTCGTTTTCATAGCATCAACAGGGGATGAAAGGATACGTGCCTTTGATAAAAAAACAGGCAAAGTTGTTTGGGAATATCAATTACCTGCAGGAGGATATGCTACGCCTGTTAGTTATGAGGTAGAAGGCAAACAATATATTGCCATAGCTGCAGGAGGTGCCAGAGGTGGTAAGCCGGGAGGCTGGTATATTGCTTTTGCACTCAAAAATTAATTGAACAGTTGATGGCACCCGTGGCGACCTCCTGGAAATAGAGAAATTTTGAAAGCAACAGGACTGCTTGAAAAATTGTAGCTCGCCAAAGAGTAAGCAGCAGAATAAATAAATGTCAATTTTATTATGAAAAAAGATCGTAGGGATTTTATTAAAAAAAGTACTGCTGTGGCAGCGCTGTCTCTAACAGGCATAAACTCTGCCTTATGTGAGCCAGCATCAATATTGAAGCAGGAAAACAAAAAAATAGATTGGCCTCTCTCCGAAGGATCAAATACACCAAAGATGGTTTTGGGTTGCCCTCTCAATGCAGATGAAAAAACTATGAGGCGGTTGAAACAGATAGGTATCAATTATATCAGTACTGTAGGTGGTCCTGGTCCGTGGAAGGAGAATGAACTTCGTGGTTACATGAATAAGTTTAAAGAACATGGGTTAACGCTGATCAACCTGATGTATGTAGTTAAACCTGTTATTGTATTAGCTCATGATGGACGTGATGCTGAAATAGAATTGATCAAAGAATCACTCAGGGTGGCAGGGGCCTGTGGCCTTCCAACTGTTGAATATAACTTTTATGTTGACCGTTTAATTGAGGGATATTTTGAGACAGAAGGAAGAGGGGGTTCCGGCGTTACCGGCTTCGATTACAGTAAAGTAAAAGACCTGCCTGCAAAACCTGAAATTGGTATTCATAGGGCTGAAGAAATATGGAATAATCTCACCTATTTCCTTAAAGCCGTGATCCCTGTAGCTGAGAAGGCTGGCGTACGTATGGCGCTGCATCCTAATGATCCGGTTTCGCAACAGAGTCATGGATCAGATCAGATCATGGCTAACCTTGCCGGGTGGAAACGTATGATCTCAATTGTTGACAGCCCATCAAATGGTATCACTTTCGATTGCGGAGTTACCCGTGAAATGGGTGAAGATCCGGTAGAAGTTTGCAAATATTTTGCCTCCCGGGACCGTATCAATCACATGCACTATCGCAATGTTATCTCTGAAATACCTTACGATAAGTATACAGAAGTTTTTATTGATGAAGGCCATGTTAATATGTTTGCCGTTATGAAGGAGCTCTTTAAACACGGATACAAACGTGGACTATATGCTGAGCATCCGCACATTCTTGATTATGATAAGGAGCATTTGGATGGAGGCAACAGAAGCGGTGGAATGGCTGGGGGCGGCGGCGGTGGCGGTTATGCGGCAGAAGCTTTTAATGTAGGATTTGCCCGTGCAATGATGTTTGCAGTAATGTCAATGTAATTTTTTTCTAACTATACCCAGAGTCACGGAAAGGTATTTGTATATATTGGGAGTATAAATAAGAATTCCGGGATCTAAAAATGCAACCAATGCCCTTTCACATTTCCTCTCGAAAATTCCAAACTTGGAGCAGGAAATTTAAATGCGCTGAGTACTACCAATAAAAATCGTAACCCTCTTTTATTAGTCTTTATTTTTGAAAGATCAATGTCAGGTGACAGGTACCATTGGCGATAGCGTTGTATATCGGAACGGTCAAAGGTTACTATACCATTTTTATCAACAGCAACATTACTTCTTGCGCCAAACATACCTTCTGCCCCATAACCAAATGCTACAGCCAGCCAGTGTGGTAATTTTGACTGATTAAGAAAAGGGGAAATGTCAATACTTACCCAATCCGTTACAGCATTATAGTCTTTAACAAATCTCTCCGCTTCTGATTTCCCAAAAATATTATTTGCCCTGGCTTTAAGATCGGCACCGCGATAATTTTTTTTATGAAAAGAAAATTTCAGTTTTATGCGCTGATCGTCCCATGCCAATTCCTGTGCAGTGAATAAAGAAGACCCAAGAATATTGGCAGAAAAATCTCCCCAGCTCCATCCGTACTGAGAAGAGAAACCATCCAGTGTTTCAATAATAGTTTCATAAGCAACCCCACTAAGCCCGCTTATCCATATACGTTGGTTACGCGGCATGCCAGACCATCTCCATAATTCATTGCTGTAGCGGCTCCCTACGTAAGCTCCATATACATGCCCGGCTTTGTCAACCTGCAGCCATTCAGCATTATCGTTAAAAAAATGGAAATTGCTTCTTGGGTATTGCGAGTACCATGCAGCATTAAATCCAACTAATGTAGTACCGTATCCTATTATATTAGCTGCTCCTACAAGGTGTATTCGTTTTTTATTGAAAGGGTAAATGCGAAAGCCATTTTTATCGGTATTTAAAACAAGGCTTTGTTTGCTTTTGTATGGTAAACTATCCTGTGCATTGCAACTTGCATTGAAAAGTAAAATGAGAATAAATATTGATTTTTTTGTTTTATTAATGAGGACAGAGAAGGATTTATCACCGCCAGGCCATATTAAAAGCATTATCAAAATTACGTTAGTTGTCGCTTATGAGTTTTAAATAATCAAAATTATATATCTTCAAATTATAAACTTTTTTTATGGAACCTATAACACAGCAGAAGATAGATAAGTGGCTTACACCAGCCTACGATCAGGCAACAAGAGATAAAATTCTTGATCTGCAAAAAAATAATCCGGGAGAGTTAGAAGATGCTTTTTATAAAAATCTTGAATTTGGCACGGGGGGATTAAGAGGCTTAATGGGTACAGGTACCAACCGTATTAATAAATACACTATTGGTATGGCAACCCAGGGATATGCTAATTATTTAAAAAAATCTTTCCCTGAAGTTAAAGTAGCTGTAGCGCATGATAGCCGGAATAATAGTCGTGAATTAGCTGAGATCACAGCAAATGTTTTTGGTGCAAACGGTATCAAAGTTTTTTTATTTGAATCCCTGCGGCCCACGCCGGAACTGAGTTTTGCAATAAGACATTTTGAATGCCAGGGTGGTGTTGTATGTACTGCTTCACATAATCCTAAGGAATATAACGGTTACAAAGCTTATTGGGATGACGGAGGCCAGATGGTTCCCCCTCATGATAAAAATGTTATTGCAGAAGTGGAGGCAATACAAAATATTGAGGATGTAAAATGGAATGGAGGTGAAAATAATATCACCATTATTGGTAAAGAGATTGATGATGAATATATAAAGATGGTAAAACAGTTAAGCGTTTATCCTGAAGTATGTAAAGCGCAGCATGATCTCAAAATAGTTTATACGCCTATACATGGCACCGGTATAAAATTAGCACCCCGGGTATTGCAGACTTTCGGCTTTGATAATGTACATATTGTTGAAGAGCAGGCAACACCTGATGGCAATTTCCCTACAGTAAATTATCCCAATCCGGAAGAGAAAGAAACTATGAGTATAGGGCTCAATAAAGCCAGAGAACTGGATGCCGATATTTTGCTGGGAACCGATCCGGATGCTGACCGTGTGGGCATTGGTGTTAAAAATCACAAAGGCGAATGGATATTAATGAATGGCAATCAAACAGCTTTGCTTGCATTTAATTACATGATTGAGGCAAGGAAAACAAAAGGCACTGCACAGCCAAATGATATGGTTATAAAAACAATTGTTACTACTTATTTGATTGATGAAATTGCTAAACAAAATAATGTTGCTTGTTATAACGTGCTTACAGGTTTTAAATGGATTGCAGAATTAATAAAGGAAAAAGAAGGGAAGGAAAATTATGTGATTGGCGGGGAAGAAAGCTTTGGTTTGATGATAGGAGATAAAGTGAGAGATAAAGATGCTGTAAGCGCTGTCGCAATACTTTGCGAGATGGCGGCGTATGAAAAAAATAATGGGAAAAGTTTATTTGATAAGCTGCTTGAGCTTTACGTACAATACGGGTTCTACAAAGAAAATCTTATCTCCATCACAAAAAAAGGAATGAATGGCACCAAAGAAATTGCTGATATGATGGAGGGCTACCGCAAGGATCCGCCTAAAAAAATAAATGGTTGTGATGTAGTACAGTTGCTGGATTACGAGCAACAAACAAGCAAAAATTTGTCAACAGGAGAAACCACAAAAATTGCTTTACCAAAAAGCAATGTATTGCAATTTATTTTATCAGATGGAAGTAAAATATCTGCACGGCCAAGTGGTACTGAGCCCAAAATAAAATTTTATTTCAGTGTTAATACCAGGCTTAACAATCGTGAAGAATTTGAAGAGACAGAAAAAAGACTCAATGAAAAAATCGAAGCTATTATTTCGGATATGAAATTATAGTATATTGAAATTTTACCTGTAATTAAAAATCACATTTTGATTTAAAAAAGTCACAGACATCCTAACCAATAAAGTGAGTCGGTTTTACAAGTCTTTTGCGGCTATTTTTTTAATATTCCCTTTATTATCAGAAATGACAAGATACCCATCACGGGCTTTTTCTTCAGCAATAACTTTCTGTATAGCCTTGTCTAAAGCAACTTTAATTTTGGGGCTTAAGTCTTCATGCTTTTTAGGTTATCCATTTGTCATTAATTTGTTATAGACAGCAAAGTTAATTATGTCTATATGTGCTGATATGCATTAAAAATTTCAGGTAATAAATTATATGCTGCTGTAGTTTTACCGGCGCCATTACATCCTGCTATTATATAGATTGAAGGCATACTTAATGCTAAAGTAGCATTTACCTTTAAAAAATAATGATGTCAAAGTTTTATTTATCTTTCTGATTTATTAATATATATGTGTAGACTGAAAGTGATACAATTGGTTAAGATGGGAAGCAATTATCCGATCTTCCAAAAAGATCATATTTTTCAATAGATAAGGAACAAAAATAACTGTATATAATTGCTAAATCAAAGTCAGCTTAATTTCAAAAAAAACTTTCATGAAAAAGATTAGTGTATTCATTTTTTTACTTTTCACACAATACTCTTTTTGCCAAAATAACCAGGGTGGTCAATCTACAAAAATGTCTCCTGAATTTTTATGGAAGTTGGGAAGAGTAACAGGACTGGGTATTACAAAAGATGGAAAGAATGTGGCATATACGGTAAGCACTCCAAATATCGCTGAAAATAAAAGCAGCCGGGAAACCTTTATAGTTTCAGTAAATGGTGGTGCATCTGTTCAAACACTAAATAAGGATAGTGTGCTTAGAGATAAAAATATTTCTCCTGATGGTAAATATATTATTTACAACAAAGAAGTAAAACTGTTGAATGTAACGGGGGTTGACCAATATCCTGAGCTAAAAAAATCAAATGCTTATATTTTTGATAATTTAAATTATCGTCATTGGGATGCATGGGAAGATGGAAAATTTGATCATGTGTTTATTGCCTCCTTTGTTAATGGCAAACCGGTTAATGAGAAAGACCTTATGCCTGGCGAGCCTTTTGATTGTCCTCAAAAACCTTTCGGTGGAGATGAAGATTATGTATGGAGCCCGGATAGTAAGTATGTGGTGTATGTAGCCAAAAAAAAATATGGGAAAGAATATGCCCGGAGCACAAACTCTGATATCTATCAATACAACGTTGAAACAGGTGCCACAAAAAACCTTTCAGAGGGCATGATGGGTTACGACATAAATCCTGCCTACAGTAAACAAGGAAATCTTGCATGGTTAAGCATGAAACGTGATGGATTTGAAGCAGATAAGCAGGATCTGATTATAATGATTAATAACACAAGATTTAATTTAACATCAAACCGTGATGATCTGCATATAGATGGATTTAAATGGAGCGAAGATGGTAGTCACATTTACTTTTGGGCACCTGTAAAGGCTACTGAACAATTGTTTGAAACGGATATAAATGAAGTATCGCATATACGGACTATTACTAATGGAGAGTTCCAGGTATCTGATATAGTTGGAGAGTCCGGTAATTTGCTCATCGCTTCAAAGGTTGATATAAATCATGCGGCTGAAATATATTCAGTTAATAAAACCAGCGGAGAATTAAAACAGCTTTCACATGTAAATGATAACCTGTATAACACCATCGGGACAAGCAAAGTAGAAAGGCGGTTTATAAAAACTACCGATGAAAAGCAAATGCCAACATGGATCATATATCCTCCGGATTTTGATCCTGCCAAAAAATATCCAACGTTATTATTTTGCCTCGGTGGCCCACAGGGCACCACGCCTTTTTATTCTTTCCGATGGAATTTTCAGCTTATGGCGGCGCAGGGGTATATAGTGGTTGCGCCAGACAGAAGAGGTGTTTTTGGTAACGGAACCAAATGGAGCCAGGATATTAGCAAAGACTGGGGCGGCCAGGTAATGAAAGATTACTTATCCGCTATTGATGAAATATCGAAAGAAAAATTTGTTGATAAAAGCCGAAGAGGTTGCGTGGGCGCAAGCTATGGGGGTTATTCAGTTTTTATGCTTGAAGCATTGCATAATGGCCGGTTTAAAACCTTTATAGCACATGACGGCGTTTTCGACCTTAAAAGTATGAGCGGCACCACTGAAGAACTATGGTTTACAAACTGGGATATTGGTGGTTATTACTGGGATAAAAAAAATAAAGCTGCACAAAAAAGCTTTGATAAATTTTCCCCCTCCAATTTTACAGATAAATGGAATACTCCAATTCTTATTATACAGGGAGGTAAAGATTACAGGGTGCCCATAGAACAGGGTTTACAGGCATTTCAGGCTGCACAGTTAAAAGGGATAAAGAGCAGGTTGCTTTATTTACCTGATGAAAATCATTGGGTATTATCTCCCCAAAATGCTATAGTATGGCAAAAAGAATTTTTTAAATGGCTTGAGGAAACACTTAAGTAAGGGTTTTTTATCTATCTATTCTCCTTTCTTTAGGGCATTTTGTATTACCTTTGCCCTCCCAATTTAAAACCGTTGGGTTTATTTATGAGTAATGATATTATTAACCAAAATGCTGATGGACAGGAGGTGTTAGAAGAAACACCTGCAGCAATAACAAATCCACCTGTTGAAGCAATTACTGAAACGCCACCAACTGAAGCTCCTTCTGAAGAAGTTGCTGATTTACCTCAACCCGCTGTTCAACCTAAAGAAGAAACACCACATGATGATTTTGACTGGAGTGTAGATAAGCGGAATGTTACAAGCTACAATAATGAAGAAAGAAAAAAGTACGACCTGGTGTACGACAGCACATTTAAGCAAATAAATGATGGCGAAATGATTCATGGGATTGTAGTGGCTCTTACAAAAACTGATGTAGTTGTAAATATTGGTTTTAAAAGTGACGGACTTGTTTCTTTAAATGAATTCCGGGATATGCCTAACCTTAAAGTTGGGGATGATGTAGAAGTAATGGTAGCGGAGAAAGAAGATCGTGATGGCAATCTTCACCTAAGCCGTAAACAGGCTAGAACTACACGTGCATGGGAAAAGATTGTTGAAATGCATAAAACCGGCGAAATTGTAACTGGCCTTGTTACAAGCAAAACAAAGGGTGGGCTTATTGTAGATGTATTTGGTATGGAAACATTTTTACCAGGTTCGCAGATTGATGTAAAGCCGGTTACTGATTATGATCAGTTTGTTGGAAAAACTATGGAATTTAAAGTAGTTAAGATTAATGAAACTATTAAGAATGCTGTTGTTTCCCATAAAGCTTTAATAGAAAGTGATATTGAACAACAACGTGCAGAAATAATGGGCAAACTGGAAAAAGGCCAGGTACTTGAAGGCACTATTAAAAATATCACAGACTTTGGTGCTTTCCTTGATCTTGGCGGCCTTGATGGATTATTATATATAACTGATATAAGCTGGGGACGCATAAATCATCCGACAGAAGTACTTAAGTTAGATCAAAAATTAAATGTAGTGGTACTGGACTTTGATGATGATAAAAAACGTATCAGCTTAGGTTTAAAACAACTAACCCCGCACCCATGGGATACCTTACCTGAAAATATAAAAGAAGGTGAAGTTGTAAAAGGCAAAGTGGTTAATATAGAAGACTATGGCGCTTTCCTTGAAATTTTCCCCGGAGTTGAAGGCCTTGTACATGTAAGCGAAATTACCTGGGCAAACACTCCCGTTAATGCTAAAGAGTTTTTTAAACTTGGCAACGAACATGAAGCTAAGGTAGTTACTCTTAGTAAAGAAGACCGAAAGATGAGCTTATCTATTAAGCAAATGACACAGGATCCATGGAATACAATTGAGACACAATATCCTGAACATAGCAAGCACAAAGGCCTGGTAAAAAACATAACACCTTATGGTGTATTTGTTGAATTATCACCCGGTATTGGTGGAATGATACATATTAGTGATCTCAGCTGGCTTAAACGCTTCAATAATCCCCATGAATACACAAAGGTGGGTAATGAAATTGATGTTATTATATTGAGTATTGATAAAGACAACCGCAAACTTCAATTAGGTCATAAACAAATTGAAGAAGACCCATGGAATTCTTTAGAAAATACTTTCCCCGTAGGTAGTGTGCACCAGGGTACTGTTATACGCAAAGACGATAAGGGAGCTCTTGTTCAATTGCCTTATGGACTTGAAGGATTTGCACCTGCACGCCATTTAAGAAAGGAAGACGAGAAAACAGTTAACATAGATGAGATTGAACAATTTATGGTTATTGAGTTTGATCGTAATGATAAAAAGATCATTTTAAGCCATAGCCGTATTTGGGAACAGGCCAGGGCCGAGGAAAAAAATGCGGAGCTAAAAGAGAAAAGAGCCGAAGCAGAAACAACAAAGAAGTCAGTAAAAAATATTCAGAGTAAAGTAGAAAAAACAACTTTGGGTGATCTTGGTATATTAGCTGATCTTAAAAAGAAGATGGATAATATTGAAGAAAATACTCCAGACAATAAACCAGAATAATAAGCTCTTCTTTCTAAATAAAATACCCACTTTATAAGGTGGGTTTTTTATTGGTTTAACTCCTGTAAAACTTTCAGCAAATGCAGAATTTATTTTTCTATCTTCTTTTGGTGCAAGCCTGGTAGCTTAGCCAATCATGAAACATTGAACTAAGTTGGTTTAAGAAATTACTAAACCCTTCGCCCAATTCTTATTCCATATTGAGTAATGTTATCTGCATTTGTATCGTTTTGTAGTGAAGCCCGGGCACCAATAAAAACCCTGCTTTTTAAAGTATAGCTGTAAGATAGTGAAGCAACATATCCAATTGAAACGATCTCTTGTTTCTCAAATTGCCTGAAGCTGACCAATATCTCTGGCACGCCTGTTTGTGCAGGTGTATAAATACTGTAAATATCCGGATAAGATGAAGCCTGGCACCGGAGTAAAGGACCTGCCCCGAATTTTACTTCATGTTCTTTGTTTTTAATGAAGGCAAAATTCAATAGCCCGGAAAGATTAATACCTCCTGAACAAACCGAAGTGATGCATCTGTTGTTTGGCCTGTTGAATTGATAGTTATCTTTAGTTGGCTGCTATGTATGTTTGCACCTAATGCTGTTGTAAACTCTATATTACTTTTCAGATACTTTCCAAATTCTGCAGAAAAGCCATAACCCTTCATATCTCCTGTGCCATTTAAAGACCTGCTTAGATCGACAGAGAATTGTTTTTTTTGTTGTGCCTTTAGTTCATGAACAATTAGTAGAAGCAAAAAAATAACGCTGTATTTCAGTGGTGGATAGTTCATCATATGCTTACATTTTTTTGAATCAGTTAACGGTTAAATCAATTAAACAAGAAATGTAATTCGTATTCCTGTAAATGGGAACCCTAAAATACTGAGACAAGGCTTTTAAAGGATAAATGACACTTACCTAATAATTATAAATAGGTGTACACATATTTCCCAAAGAACTTAAACTAACTCATGCCTGTTTTTAGAGCTCTAAACATTTTTTTAAAAGTGTAAGTTTTTATGCTATTGAAGCAACTTATATTTAAAGAGTTTTAATTTCAAAGGGATGGTAAAAAGATTGATAGCATGGAAAAAGAGTTTTTAAAATTAATATACGACTATCAAAATATTATCTACAAGGTTTGCAAAACGTACCGGGATACCAGGGAAGACCAGGAAGATTTATTCCAGGAAATTGTTTATCAACTGTGGAAGTCTTATCCATCATTCAAGGGAGAATCCAAAATAAGTTCATGGATGTACAGGATAGCACTGAATACTGCAATAGCTATTTATCGAAAACCTAAACTCCCGGTTGATTATGTTGACAAAATGCCTGAACAAGTGCACACAGGTATAGGGCAACAAGTTTCAGAAAATGAGGAACGGTTATTTGATGCCTTGCGAACATTGAACGATACAGAAAAAGCCCTCATCTCACTTTTCCTGGAGGACTTTACTTACCAGGAGATAGCCGCAATAACAGGAATAACAGAAAGCAATACAGGCGTAAGGTTAAACAGGATTAAAAATAAGTTGAAGAAAATACTAAAATAAAAATTATGGAATTAAGTGGTCTAAAATCAAATTGGCAAAATGCCGGCGGAGCCTTTAAAAGCGAAGCCGATCTTTTAAACATGACCAAAATAACCCATCATCCGTCTTTAAAAAAGATACGGAAAAAGTTAATTGCTGAAACTATCTTGCTCTTATTCTTTTTGATTATTTATTATGATTGGTTTGATGGTGATAAAAAACCATTTTATGCAAATATTGCCCTGGTAACCGGGTTGTTATTATACATTGCTAATGATATTATAGGTTATATTTCTTTAGCAAAACCTATCAGCAGTTTAAATCTAAAACTCTCTATCACAAATTATTTTGCCAGGATAAAACGCCTGGCTATTTTTTCTTTGGTTTTTTCTTTTTTATATAGCATCTCCCTAATTGTATTTTTTACTTCGGTAATAAATTTTACCAGGGAAAAAAGATTTCTGTTGTTAGGGCTGGTGGTTATTTTGTTTCAGCTTATGTTCTGGTCTTTTAGGGTTTGGACCAAAAGAATAAAAAGTTTAAAACAGCAAGTGAAAGATTTTGACGCCGATGTATAAAAATAGCTTTCTTATAAATAAATTTAGTTAAGCAGATCAGAGATAAAAATTTCTAAAGCAACCCTTTGAAAATGCGCTGTTTTATTTCGGGCCATTCTTCTTTTATTAAACTAAAAAATGACTGTAGCGAAAGTACCGGTTCTTTTTATCATATTGTTGCTTAAAGCAACCAGTACACAAAATGATTGGTAAAGAATAATTTGAAGTGCCAGAGTTCGGTATATTTATGAGTTCGGTTCAATGCCGCCGCAGGTGCAATAGCCAATGCGGACAAAATAAAAGCAACTCAGAAAACAATTGAATACAATCAGAATTACTGCCAATGGAAAATTAAAACTGTTGACACATTACAAGTGAAAAAGATTGTGACAGGAAACTTATCAGAAGTTATAAATAAAATTCTATTGACAAGAGTTTACAGACAATAAGATGAAAAAAGCAAAAGTGACATTTCATACTATTTTCAAAACAACAAATACTACATATTTTATAATGAGTACAAGGTTAAAGATTCTGTCTTGCTGATTGTTGACAATATTTATCAATTTAAAAGTATCTCATTTAATGAGAACATTATTTTTGACACAGACAGTTCATTTTACTTTGTAAAAGGAGTGGATAATCCCCATTTGTCAAAAAGAAAAGTACTTGAAAAAACCAATGACAATTTTCACCCATTTGAGATCAGTACTGTTGGATCCTATAAAGTAACTTTTTCATTTTGGTACTATGACAAAACGGAAGGGACACAACCTAAAGAAAGGCACGTTCTTTATAAATCAGACACAGACGAATTATTGCAAGACTTAGGCAAAAGAATTGACGAGAAATAAATACTTCGATGAGAGTCCCAGGCGTATTATGACTTGTTTGTAGAGAGAAATAAAAATTTTAGAAGCAGCTTAAATAGTGTCTGCAAGAAAAGTCTGTAATCTAATACAGACAAGGGTTTCACAGGAAAATTATTAATCAACATATGTTGATAAGTGTTGATTTTGCTGGATTTGAGTATCATTTTTGCACCTTATTCGTT